>CADBOH010000020.1 GCA_902796285.1 uncultured Eubacteriales bacterium
AAGCAATTCCACTTATGATTTCAAAACCAGAGTTTATTCCAAAGTTACTTATAATGATGGCTATAAAAGTAGTATATGCGATTATTGTTGGATACCTGCTTGATGGAATAATTAAATTGTTTACTAGAAGAAAAACCAAATTAAGTTATGAAGCAAAGACAAAAGAACATGCTGCGGGGGAAATTCACGAAGCTCATCATGACGAACATGAAGAAACGCAACACGATATTCATCCAGAAAATTTTGAGGAAGTAATAATTGACCCAATCGATGAAACTCTTGCTCATGAGCAATGTTGTCATCATCATAATCATGATCATCACTGTCATCATTCAACAGAAGAAGAAGGGGGACATGAACATAATCACTCGCATTGTTGTGCTAGAAATATTTTCCTTGATGCCTTAATACATACCGCTATTATCACAGCATACGTATTTGCTGCAACACTAATAATCAACTTGATTGCTGGTTATTGTGGCAGCTTGGATCCTTTAAGAAGTGTATTTACCAGCAATCCATATATTCAGATCCTGTTTGCAAGTTTAATAGGACTAATTCCAAATTGTGCAGCAAGCGTATTTCTTGTTGAAATGTTTATGGAAGGCGTTATTATTTTCCCAGCATTAGTTGCGGGATTAACCGCTGGTGCTGGTGTTGGCTTAATAGTTTTGTTTACGGCAAATTACAAAAAAATATGGGTAAATTTGTCGGTTGTTGGTATTCAATATGCACTTGCCATTGCGATTGGAATTATAGTAAATTTTATACCTATATGGTAATAATTAGTTGACAAATGAGAAATAATTAGATTAAAATCTAAATATAAGGATAGACAAATGATAAGTATTGACAAAGATAAAGAATTGTTGATAAGAGAATTGGGTATTTTTGAATTGAGAGGGCTCGCAAGACAGTTGGGGGTTTCTTCTCCAACTACTAAAAAAAGAGATGAACTTATTGATTGTATTTTAAGTGCAATGCAAAGTAGTGAAGTACAAGAAAATCCTACAAAAAGAAAGGGTAGACCTTTTAAAAAATTGTCTTCTATTAAAGATATTTTAAACAGTGTTTCAGAGGAGACTGCGCCTTATGAAGCTTTAACATATAATTCAATGTTAAGTTTTGCGCAGGTTGCAGCCGAATTTGATAATTTTAATGATGATACTTATCAAAATTTAACTGGTTACGCAAGAGTAAATGATGGCAAGGTGACATTTATTGACTGCGATAAAAATGTTTGGGTGTTTATTGGTGATGAGGTTGAAAGCGCCAAGTTAGTAAAAAACGGAGATAAACTTGTAGTTAAGGCATGTTCAACAAATGTAAAAAATCAATATTATGGCATTGAAATACTTGAAATCAATGGCATAGCAATAAAAAATTATAAACCAGAAATACACACATATGGTTTTGAGGTTATTTCTAATAATACATTACCATTTGGCGATAAGCAAATAAAGGAAGGTAGAAGAAATTCTGTATGTTTGCTTGAAGATTTATATGAAAACGATAATTTTAAAAATGTTTATAAATACTGCAATGCAAAAAATATAAATTTTGTTGTTCTTGGCACAAATGTTTCATTTGAAGATACCATATATTTTAATTCATTTGATAACATGGTTGACTTTACAACAAAATATGGCACTGGCGATATCGTTAATATAAACAAGGTGATTGATGGAATAAACTTTGTTAACAGGAAAATTGAATTAGGAGAAAGTGTGTTTCTTGTTTTAACTGATGTTATGGAAACGATTAGAGCGATCGATAGAGCACTTGATAATCAACTTGAAAACAAACAAGAAATGAAAAAAATAATTGTTACCGAGTTATTATCACTTGCCAAGTCATTTGAAAAAGGACCTGTTTGCACAACACTTGTATGTTACAGAAAAAATGATTATGATAATTCATATCTGCAAAATGAGATATTAAGAATTTGTAAAAATATATAATAAGGCATTTAACTTAAATGTCTTATTTTGTTTAGTTGACTTTTCAAATTGTTATGCTTATAATATCATAAGGAGACAAGAATGTTTGGATTTTATGATACTTACATGAAATTGTTTGGCTTAACTATTACGTATTATGGTCTTTTTGTTGCTCTTGGCATGGCAGCAGGTGTTTTTGTTGCATATAAACTTGCCAAACTTAGAGGATTTAAAGGGGAAGATTTTTTAATAGCGGCATGTTATATTATTCCATTGGCAATCTTGGGTGCAAGGCTGTATTATGTGATATTTTCAGATCAAAAATATACTTTTCTTGAATTTTTCCAAATATGGAAAGGCGGTTTGGCTGTTTACGGTGGTGTTATTGGCGGGGCACTTGCAGTCGCGCTCTACTGTTTGATTCATAAAAAGAATTTCTTTAAAATGGCAGATATTGCTGTTGTAGCACTATTATTGGGACAGGGAATCGGCAGAATTGGCTGTTATTTTGGTGGATGCTGTTATGGGATTGAAGTTACAAATGAATCAATGAAATGGTTTCCATTAAGCACGCAGATTGATGGTGTATGGCACTATTCAACGTTTTTCTATGAGAGTTTTTGCTGCTTTATATTCTTTGCGTTGTTTATGTATCTTATTATTAAAAAGATTAAGATTACAGGTGTTATGACAGGGCTATATCTTGTTTGTTATGGAATCGCTAGATGTGTTATAGAAACATTTAGAGGGGATAGTTTGTATATAGGAGCAGTAAAAGTTTCTCAACTTTTAAGTGGGCTTTTAATAGCGGTGGGGGTAATTATGATTTTACTTTCGCTTGATATTAATAAAAATAGAGAAAGTGATATTGATTATAAGTCACAAAATAAGGTGCAAAAGCAGGAAACTGCCACTGTTGAGACGCAAGCTATAAATATTGAACAGTCCGTGGAAAGCGAAAACCAACAGAACGATAAAACAGATGATGAAGGTATAAAAAGTGATACAGATGACTAAAATATACCTATGAGAGGGCGAATTTTTTCAATTAAAAAGACTACCATTTTGCGGTTGTCTTTTATTATAAATTTAATTTTGTACTTCACAAGTGTTGTATTGTCGTTTACAACCTTAAAAGTGGATAATCTTTGGTTTTTTAGTTTTTGTGTATTTTTAGGGTTGCAATTAGTCGTTAAGAGTATTTTGTTTTATCAAGATTCTTCATGTTTTTTTGGTGTAATATTGTTTTTGATAGGTGGATTTTATTTTTTCTGTTTTTACCTTGGTTTGCTTAATCTTTATATAGTGTATTTACTTATTTCAATTGCATTTTCATCATTAGTAACATATTATTACTTTAAACAGCCGTTTCAACTTGCAATTGCGTTGTCGCTATTTTTCGCATCATTATTTACTTTTATTTTTATCATAAATCTTGTTACTATTCCAATTTTTCTTGCATTATTGGTTGGTGATGTGCTATTATTAGTTAATGCATATTTTATGCTACTATAAAATTGTAAAGGGGTAAAAATGTTTTCTTCTGAATATAATGGATACAATAAAAAAGATGTAGATGAGTATCTTGCAAATTTAAAAACTGAACATGAAAGAGAACTTATGGAAGAAAGACTGAAAGTTCTCGAGTCTGAAAAGAAGGTTCTTGATATTAAGAAAAAAAACATGGACATTGAAAATAGAGAAAAAAACATCCTTGCCGTGCTTGACTCTTTTAAAAAAATGCAAGCTGAAGGGAATAGGAATATCGATGTTCTAAGAACCGAGCAACTAAAAATGATTTATATTCATTTAAAAGAATTTTTGGCAGAATTAAATTTAAAATACCCTGGTGTTTTGGTTAATAATAATTATAAAAAGCTTGCAAGTGAAATTGAAAATGTTCTTGATAACACAAATGTAACTTCTAGCTTGGTAAAAGCAAATACTGAAAATGATTCAATGAGAATACTGCTTAGCAAAATGCAAGAGAAGAAAAATCAAGATAGTATCAAAGAAGTTCGTATTGAAAGGGCAAAAGTAATAGAGAGTAACAACCAAATTAGGCCTGTATGTGATTTAGAGCTAAGTGAAAATGATAAATACGACAACCTGGTTGATAAATTTTTGGATACACAGCCAACAGAAAAAGAAGTTCCAAAAATTGAAATTCAATCAAATGGTTTTGATTTAAAAGAGGCAATAAATCCAAAGGATAATTTAAGTGAAATCATGAAAGCATTTGATTTTTACAATTACGATGATAACGCTGGCGGTGATGATGATATTTAAAAAGACTTAATGCAACTGCATTAAGTCTTTTTTATTAAAACTTTATTGCTCCACCATTTACATTTAAAACTTCGCCAGTTATAAAAGATGAATTATCGCTTGCTAAAAAGTAAATAGCGTTTGCAACGTCATCGGGCTGACCAAGGCGTTTGAGGGGAGTGTTCTGTTTAATGATTTCTTTTTCTTCGGCATTAAAGTGTCTTGTCATATTTGTTTCAATAAATCCAGGTGCAACAGCGTTAACTCTAACATTATAAGGTGCGCATTCTTGGGCTAAAGCTTTAGTTAATCCAATAACACCAGCCTTTGCGGCGGAATATGCTGTTTCACAAGCGCCTCCATAAACCCCGTAGATAGACGATAAGTTTATTATTGAGCCATGTTTTTGTTTGATTAGCAATTTCATGGCTTCTTTGTTGCATAGAACCGCGCCTTTAAGATTGATATCAATTATTTTATTGATTTGCTCAACGTTATAGTCACATAGCAAGTTTTCTTGTTCACTTTTACCAGGAAGATAAATCACGCAATCTAAATATTCGGCGTTTAATCGTACTATTTCAAAAACATTTGTTATATTTTCATAATCATCAACATCTAGTTTTAATGATAAGAAACTCGCCCCCAATGCTTTACAATCATTTATAACATTATCAATGTTGGTATTATTATAAGTTCCAATAATATTATAGCCATTTTTTGCAAAAAGCTTGGCACTAGCCTTGCCAATATCACTTGATGCACCAATAATCAACACAGTTTTTTTAATCATTTTTCTTTCCTTATAATAATGTTATCATAATTTTAATACAAAAATCAAATAAAAACAAAAAATAAGTCCCGAAAGACTTATTTTGGTGGGCAGAGATGGATTCGAACCATCGAAGACGAAGTCGACGGATTTACAGTCCGTTGCATTTGGCCGCTCTGCAATCTGCCCATAAATTTTAAGCACCCCGAAAGGTGCTTTTTGGAGCTGGTGAACGGAATCGAACCATCAACCTGCTGATTACAAGTCAGCTGCTCTACCATTGAGCCACACCAGCATATTTAGTTGTTTAGCACAAGAGTTTCGAGTTTTCGTGTACCTTAGTGGAATTTAAGCCTTTGGGGCTATATTCCACACGGTCACTCTTTGGTGCCCTAAGGTGGAATCGAACCCTCTCA
>CADBOH010000021.1 GCA_902796285.1 uncultured Eubacteriales bacterium
ATCAAAAAATGCAACAGTCATAATTGTTAAAGTGCTTAGTGCAACAACAGCAGTTTGAAGTGCTCTTTTTAATCCCTTTTTGCTTTTTAACATTTTCTTTTTTGCCATGTCTTACTCCTTTTTACCTTCAAAGTATATCACTCAAATAATGGCTTGTCAATATTCAAATTTTAATTTTTACAAAATTTGTCAGCAAATGACATTTTTAAACAAATCATCCTTATCAAAATATATTTATGCTAATTTAAAATATTTGTGGAGTAATTTTTATGAAATTTAAATTTAGTTATTTGATAAAGTTTGTTTTATTTTCACTTCTATTTTTTGTTTTGTCACGTGCAAATATAGCAGGGGTGATATCACCATTTGCATTTCCAATGCTTTTTGCACTTGCATGGGCAAATCAAAAAGTATGGATTTTAGCACCAGCATATCTCGTGGGATATATCGCAAATTTTCATAGTTTTGAAGGGATAATTATTGCAATAGTAACAATCACCGCATTGATCGTGCCATATTATGTGCATGTGGCGACAAAGACAACCATGAAAAAATGGGAATTATTTGTTTATTCACTAGTTAGCCAAACCGCATTTATTATATTCTCTATATTAAATGACGGCAATATTATTTATATGCTTAGCTCCCTAGTTGTGAGCGAAGTATTTTTGTTTTTGTCTTTATTTGTTTTTGAGCCGCTTGTTGTTAGAGGGCTTGCATATAGGCTTAGCAATCTAGAACTTATATGCGCAGGGATGGTGTTAATGTCATTTAGTGATGGGCTCTTGATGTGCGATATTTATGGGTTTTCTATCTTTAAACTTTTTGTATCCTTTTTGCTTTTAACAATCTCTTATACATCAAATGTGGGCTTAACAATGGTTGTTGCGTCAATCATTTCTGTTGGCAGTTTGTTGCCGTCAAACAATCCAATTTTTGTTGCACCGATCATGCTTTGGGCGCTTGCAATATCAGCATGCCGTAGTGAAAACAAAATTTATTCAGCAATTGGTATTATATTGGCAGAAGCGTTGTCAACATTCTATTTTAATTTGTATTATTCAACTTACTTCTTAAATTATATTCCTGTTGCAATTTCAGCAGTAATATTTATCGCAATTCCCAAAAAGTGGTTTAAAGAAATTTCAAACATTTTTTCATCCACATCAAATAGGATGGCGGTCAAAAATGTTGTCAATCGCAACAGAGACCTTTTGCAGCGCAGGTTGAATAATTTGTCCGAAGTTTTTTTTGACATGAACCATGTTTTTAAAAACATGATTAAAAAATCTATGACAACTGATGAAATTCAAGATATGCTTTATAGTGAAGTGAAAAATTCTGTATGCAAAAACTGCCCAGAGCAGGGGCATTGCCATCGCACATTTAATGATGACACAAGAAAACTTTTTAAAGAACTTATTATGATTGCTCTTCAAAGAGGCAAGGTCACCTTGCTTGACTTTCCAAGTTATCTTTCTTCAAGATGTGGTAAGATAAGCCAGTTGATTAACGAGATAAACACATTATCAAATCAATACAAATCTTATAGTGAACTAGTGGGGAACATTGACACAAGCAAACTTTTGATATCCGATCAATTGGAAGGAGTCAGTGGTATTATGAAAACTCTTGCAAACGAAATTGGCACGTCAATTTCATTTGATGGAACACGTGAAACTAGGATTAAGGAGGAACTTTCTTCGAACAACATAATTTGCACGGATGCGGTTGTATATGAAAAGGACGCAAGAACAACTATGGCTTGCCTTGTTGTGCGCAAAGAAGATGTTAATAAACTAAAACTTCAAGAAGTGACTTCTAAAATTTGCGGCAACAAGATGGTTGCATATGATGTTGTTCCAACAGAGTCGATGGGGCTTATGAATGTAAACTTAAAAACTGCTCCAAGATTTGATTGTATATTTGGCCTCGCATGTCATACAAAGGGGTTAAACACAATTAGTGGTGATTGCCACAGTATTGAAAGACTTGATGGGGATAAGTTTATGTTTGCAATTTGTGACGGCATGGGTAATGGTGAAAAGGCCGGTCAAAAAAGTGAAACCGCGGTTGCGCTTATTGAAAACTTTTATAAAGCAGGGTTTGACAATGAAATTATTCTTTCATCGGTTAATAGACTTTTAAATCTTGAAAAGGATGATATCTTTTCTACGTTAGATATATGCACAATAGATTTAAAAAGTGGGATAGCGGATTTTGTAAAAATGGGGGCTGCGTCAACTTTTGTTAGAGGCAGGGATGGCTGCCAAATTATCGAAAGCGACGCACTGCCAATAGGTATAGTTGATGAAGCAAAAGCCCTGACAAAAAAGATTGTTTTAAATGAAAATGATTTTATCGTGCTAGCCTCTGATGGTGTATGTGATTCATTTGCAAGCGACAGTGAAATGAAGGATTATGTTTTAACAATAAAAAGTGCAAACCCTCAAGAGTTTGCAGATGCTATTTTAGAAAAAGCCTTGGCAAATAATAATGGTTACGCGGTTGATGATATGACATGCATTGTGGTTAAAATTTTCTAATTTTAATAAAAATTGATAATTTTTCGCAAAAAAGCGCTATTTTTTGATTAATTTTTTAAAAACCCTTGCAAGAAAAAGTAAAATAATGTAATATATGTAAGGTAAAATTAGGAGAAAAAATGTTACTTTGTGAAGAATTTATTAGACAAAACAAATTATTTAAAAATGGAGAAATTATTGGTGTTGGATGCAGTGGCGGAAGCGATTCAATTGCACTTTTACATTACCTTGCTATGAATCAAGAAAAATTTGATATTGAAGTTGTTGCTATTCACGTTGATCATGGCATACGAGAAAACAGTTATATCGATGCAGATTTTGTAAGAGAAAAAGCAAGGGAGTTTGGTGTTAGATTTTATAAATTTAGAGTTGATGCACCAAAGGTTGCGGCTGAAAAAGGGTTAAGCGTTGAAACTGCTGCAAGAGAAGTGAGATATGGGGTTTTTAAATCATTAATTCAAAAAGGTGTTGTTGATAAAATCGCACTTGCGCATCATGTTTCTGATCAAGCCGAAACAATACTCATGCATATATTCCGCGGCGCTGGTACAGCCGGAGCCAGAGGCATGAGCCCAATCAGCGAAGGGGTTTATGTTAGACCATTTTTAAATTCTACAAAAGAGGATATAATTGATTATTTAAACCAAAATCATCTTGATTATGTGGATGACCAAACAAATGTTGATACAAGTTACAATAGAAATTTTGTTCGCCACGTTATTATGAAGGATATTAAGTCGCGCTGGCCAAATGCAGAACAGGCAATTGTAAACTTTGCTAAAGCTGTTAAAGAAGACGACGAGTTTATTCAAAAACAAGTTTATGCGGATGCAATCATGCAGGAAGAAAAACTTGTTAAGATCCCAACCTCGTACTTTATTTTTGATGATGCACTTGTTAGCAGAATAATTTTTAAAGCGGTGAGAATGCTTGGCATCAATCAGGATGTTGAGAAAAAACACATTGACGCTATCAAGTTTTTAGCAACAAAAGGGGATAACGGAAAAAGAGTATTTCTTCCATTTGATGCTATTGCAGTGAGAGAATATGACTATATAACAATCTATGATAGACGAAGAGAGGAAGTTAAATTTGAAGAGCCTCTTAGGTCTGGAGAGTTTGAAGTTCCTGGATATGGCAAGATGACTGTTAAAAGGGTGAAGGATTTCAATATAAAAGAGGGACAGATAGTTCTCGATTGGAGAAAGGTGCCAAAAGATGCAGTTTGGCGTTTTAGACAAGATGGTGATGTGTTTACAAAATTTGGTGGCGGCACAAAAAAACTCAAGTCATTTATGATTGATAAAAAAATTCCTGCAAGAATTAGAGATTATATTCCAGTGCTTGCCTCAGGCAATGAGATTTTTGCCGTTGCAGGATATGAAATATCTGAAAAAGTTAAAGTAGAGGATGTTCCAACCGCATACATGGTTGAATTAAAAAAGAATTAAAGCTTAAAAAATAATGATAAACTTTTATCAAAATAACATATTGACAGAAGTTATAGCTCATTGTATAATTAGGGTGGGAGGAAGAATAATATGAAATTAACACCAGGAAGAAGAGCACACCTTTATGCACGTATGGCATGGAATGGTGATGTAAATTTAGAAGATGAGGAAAATTGGGTTGCAAGCGCACAGTATGCAGAATTGGATGGCAAAAGCTATGCAGAGTCGTCTGTTGTTGCCGCAGTTGAAGGAATTCAAAAAACATTTGGTGTTGAGGTTGTGCCAGATGCTATTGTTGCAGAAAAGATTGCACCTACACCAGAAAACTATGATAAGATTATTGAAATTTTAGTAAAGATTCATGATAACTGGGTTAAACAAAACGCAAAAAAATACAATAGAGGTAATGAAGAAAAAAGCAACAAAAACCTTTTCCAACATTTGCCAACTGCTTTAATTGGACTTGATGAAGTTGCAAAAGATCTTTTGTTTTTAGCCCCATTCCTTGAAGATATGGGGATGGATGTTGGTCAAATGGATCTAGTTCCATATGGTTCATTTACAGCAAGCAAAAAGGTCGCAGAAGCTTATCAAAGATATGTTGAGAGATATAAGGCAGCAGAAGGAATTAAGACTCAAGAAGATCTTTTAAAGCACATTGATGACTGTATCGAGGGTGCGTATGAACCACTTTTGCCAAATGATGAAATGGGAGTGCAAAGAGTTGCATATATGAAATTTCACGAGGAAGTTCTTAAAGACTCAGTTTGCAAAAAAAATGAGGTAGAATTTGAGGCTCTTCCTTTTGAAGATGAAAACGATTAAAATCAGGTAAAAAAATCACGGAAAAGAGCCGTGATTTTTTACTTAATTTATAATTAATGTAGATTTTTATTTTGAGAATTCGTATATAATATGATATACTACTATTAGGAGGAAAAATATGTTAGCATTAATTTTAGGATGTGTACTTGGTGGAATTGCTCTTATCGTAATCATTTGCGTACTTTGGGGAATTGTAACATTTAACACATTTGTTAGAATGAGAAACAAAGTTGAAGAAGCTTTCTCAACAATGGATGTTTATCTCAAAAAGAGATATGATCTCATCCCAAACCTTGTTGAAACAGTTAAAGGATACACAAAACATGAAAATGAAACTTTAACAAACGTTATCAACGCAAGAAATGCAGCAATGACTGCAAAAACACCTGAGGAGAGAATGCAAAATGAAAATGCACTTTCTGGAACTTTAAAAACACTTTTTGCCGTTGCAGAAGCTTATCCAGAACTCAAGGCAGACGCTCATTTTACAGAGCTCATGGGTCAATTAAAAAATGTTGAAGCTGAAATTGCATCTTCAAGAAAATACTACAATGGTTGTGTTAGACAATATAACACTAAACTCGAAGTATTCCCATCTTCTATTATCGCTAAAATGAAGAAGTTTGAAAGAAAACCTCTTTATGAAGTTGATAATGAAGAAGAACGCAAAAACGTAAAAGTTCAATTTTAAGGAATAGAATATGAAGAAATTTCTTTCTTACTTAGCAAGACCAGGAACAATTAGTTTAATAATTTTCCTGTGTTTTGCTTTTGTTTTAATGTTTCAATCTGTTGGTGGAGGGGAGAGATATCTGCCTCAAAAAGATAATGGATATGAAATAACAAATTATGATATTGTTATAGATGTTGACCAAAACAAATCTATGCAGATTAAAGAAGAGATCACGGTTAATTTTAATGAGTCTTCACGTGGAATTTATAGATACATCCCAATCAAGCAAACGGTCACATACCTTGATAAAAACGATAAAAAACAAAGTAGAAATTATCGCAACACTATATCTGAATTTAAAATAACCAATGATTCTGCTGATAAAATCTGGCTAGTTGATCATGATAATCATGATGGCTACGCTTTTTATGCAATGGGCAACACAAACAGAATTTTTTATGGTGCAAAAACATTTAAGTTTGAATACAAGATTAATCCGGGCAACGATAGGGATACAATAGAAGATGTATATTATTACAACATTATTGGAACTGGCTGGGATACAGATATTCAAAATGTGAATTTCACAATAAAATTCCCAACAAATGTTGATGCTCAACAATTCAAGTTTTATGTTGGGCAGTATGGTGAAGATGGCACGGGTGATGACGCAAGACTTACCTACTCAGTTGCTGGGGATACAGTTACTGGCCATTGCGTAAATCTTGGCTATGGTGAAGCCATTACCACTTACACAATTTTTGAAGAAGGATATTTTAAATTTGAAAGAAGTTATATAAGAGATATTGTCTTGCTTGTGATATTCCTTGCAACAATGGCTTTACTTGCAGTAGCGTTTGTTCTTAAAAGAAGAAAATCTCCACTTGTTGAAGTTGTTGAATTTGTTGCACCAAAGGGATTGACACCAACTGAGGCGGGATATATTAATGATGGGCAAATCACCGGAGATGATATTTCAGCACTCGTAGTATACTGGGCATCCAAGGGATGTATTAAAATCATTGAAGATGGTGGGCAAGATGTCATAATCAAAAAGATCAAAGAACTTCCGGATAACGCGAAAGCACATGAAAAGAAATTCTTTAAAGCCTTGTTTGCTGATACTGATGAGGTGATTTCGAGTGAACTAAACTCATTAGAGATTGGCAAGGGCGCATTAGCATGCAAAAGAGAAGTTGAAAAGGATAAGACAAAATATTTTGATACAAAAGCAAAAAGTATTTTTCAAATTTTATGCATTTTAACTATGGCCGCTTTCACTTTCCAACTTTACAAAATGATTTCACAATCATATATTTCAACAGCATCGGCTATTCTCTGTATAGTTTTTCTGGTGATTTCAGGCGTTGCAATAACAAATATTGACAATGTTTATGATATAGGCAACAAACTTAAAAAATCGCAGTTTATTACGCTGCTTTGCATAACTAGTTTGTTTGCAATTGGGCCATTGATTGCTTTGTCGGTTTTGGTAGAACCATTTATTGATCCATTCTTCACAAGAATATATCTTATTTTGCTTCCAGCGTTATTACTTCTTATTTATCCATTGCTTGAAAAGTACACAGAAGAGGGCAAAAAAAACCTTGGTAGAATAAAAGGATTAAAAAACTATATTGAAGTTGCCGAGAAGGATAAACTTCAAATGCTTGTTGATGATAATCCAGAAGCATTCTTTGAGATCTTGCCATTTGCCTATGTTCTTGGAGTAAGCAAAGTATATATGGAAAAGTTTAAAGATGTTGATCTTAAAACTCCTGAGTGGCTTGAAGGCAACAGTCTTGAAACTTGGGTGCTTATCAATCATCTTGATCATTCACTATGGGGTATGTCAAAAGCAGTTAACAATAGCGGAATTTATCACAACACTCCACCTTCAACTGGTGGCTTTGGCGGAGGCGGATTCTCTGGCGGCAGTTTTGGCGGCGGAGGCGGTGGCTTCTCTGGTGGCGGCTCAGGCGGCGGAGGAGGAGGAAGATTCTAACTCCATAACAAAAAGGGCGGTAAGCCCTTTTTTGTTAAATATATGATAATCACTTTTAAAAATTAATTGAATATGTTATTATATAGGTAGAAAATCTATTAAAAGGAGAAAAATTATGGAAGAAGAAGTAAAGAAAACAGACGAACAAAAAGAACCAGCACCTAAAAAAGAAATTAAACTTACAACATCAATCCTATTTATGCTTTTTGCCATTGTTTCACTTGCATTGCTTGTGATTACAAAAATTTGTGCAAGCTTTGGGGTTATGAGTGGAGTTTTCTACGGCATTATGAGTATTCTAATTTATGTTTTACCATTTGTTGGGCTTGTTTTGTCTTACCTTGGGGCAAAAAAATTATGCCTTGAATTCTGGGCAAACTTAGGTGTGCTTGGGATTGCACTTTTAGTAATGCCAATGGGTGTCTAAAAGAAAATAAAATTCCAGTCAATCGACTGGTTTTTTAATTTTGGATTTTTATTTTTAAAAATGTTAAAGGGGTTTATATGAAAAAATACTTGGATTTTGCAGTTAAAATGGCAAAAAAAGCCGGGAAAATAATGAAAAAATATTTTAAAGAAGATAATAAGGCAAGTTATAAAAATGATAACACGATAGTAACAATGGCTGATAAAGAGATTAACAACCTCCTTATTAAGTATGTTAAAAAATATTTCCCTGGACATGCTGTTGATGGGGAAGAAGAAAAATTTGGCAAAAGCAACTATGTTTGGGTGTGTGATCCAGTTGATGGAACTGCTATGTATGCAAGACATATACCGGTTGCAGTGTTTTCACTAGCGCTCGTAAAAGAAGGGCAACCTATTGTGGCAGTTGTCTATGATCCTTGGCTTGACAATCTGTATAGTGCGGTTAAGGGGCAGGGAGCATTTTTAAACGGGCAAAAATTATCAGTAAGCAACTTAACAACAAACGACATGCGCACTGTTGGACATTATGACATGTGGAAAAATAGTGAGTATAATATAAACCCGGTTGTTGAAAAATTGCAACAAGGCTGCTACGTAGTAAGTATTGGCAGTGTAATTAGGGCAAGCATGTGTGTGGCAAGTGGCGACTTTGCTTTTGTAATATTCCCTGGTACAGTAGGCAAAAATTGTGATATAGCAGCTGCAAAACTTATTGTTGAAGAAGCTGGTGGAAGGGTTACTGACCTTTTTGGAAATAAGCAGAGATATGATCAGTCAATCAGGGGCGCTCTACTAACCAATGGCGTTGTGCATGATGAAATTTTAAAAATTATTGCTCAAAGCCGATAATTGTTTTATAACGGATATTGACAGGCCTGGTATGTTATGTTAAAATATTTAAAGATATTTAAGGGAGGCAATAAGCGAAAATGAACAAACAATTTGAAGTTTTAGTTAAACTCGGTATATTGATTCCGTTTGATGAAAAATTGCACCTTTATCATGGTAGAGCAAGAGTTTTGGAAGTTGAAGGAAGCAAAAATTGGCAAGTTGATCAATTTTTTGATAATGCGTCCAACAATACCGGCAATCACAACATGCACTGTCTCCCAGTATTATATACATGCAAATTAAAACAAGCAGAGCTTTATGCATATAAAAGAGCGGCCCAATTATTTAAGTTTAAAAATAAAAGTGGAGATGTTGACTCACATTTTCAGCCGGAAACGTTTAGGATTTTACCTTTAATAGATGGCAAATATTTTATTAATGGTGATTTTGATCTTGAAAAATTAAATAATGAACAAATAAAGATTGTAAAAAATGCTTTAAAAATTTCACAAAAAGAGAATAGCGTTCATGCTTCAACCATGTCTCAACCAACATTTTTTGAAAAAGAATACTATCATGAAGTATACAAAAAAATGTCAAAACTGACAGGCTCATTAAGAGGTCAATATATTGATTTTGATGATGTAAATATTTTTTGTGCAAAAACAGGATATGATTATGAACTAGCAGAAAGGGTGGCGGGCACTCTTAATAGTGCAAAGGCACTTAATGAAAATTTTGTTGATGCACTTGTTTGTGTTTTTTCACCTACTGATAAAAAAGTGCACAAAAAATTTAAAAATCTGCCACTTGATGCTGAATATATTTTATCATGGGCAAAGGAAAATAACATAATTGGATTTAGCCAAAAAATATATTCACATGTAGTGCAGGAATGCTTGATGACTTATGCAGTATTTAACGAGAGTCAAGTTGGCACAGAAAAACAGATTTGGAAGCGAGAGATAAATAAAAATAAACATCGTAAATTTGCAGAAATGCTAGGCCCAATAACTAATGATAGAAAATTTGAGGAAGGACTTTTAACAGCAAGCCCACAGGAAGCGGTTGAGAGTTTAGAAAACTTGAATATCACTTACAATGGAAAGAGCTACAAAACGATATTTGGTTTAAGTGCAAATGTTACTCCGGAAAAGTTTACGGTTGGAGAACATACAGAAACTGTTTTAAGAGTTTTTGAAGATTCATTTAAAGAGCAATATGCGGATGAAATCTTACCTTTTGTAAAACTTGTGCTTTTGTGCCATGATATTGGGAAGGGATTTACCCAATATGCATTTGATCCGCGACAAAAAGAATATAATGCACGCGTTGCAGAGGATTTCCTGTCAAAAATGGGCGTTAGTGATGAGGTTAAAAAATTGATTTTGTTTGTGATTGGTGACTCACAAAGGTACACTCATCAATACATAGTTAATAGAGATGATTATGGCAAGAAGGGATTGCAAGACGAGTGCAGAGAAGTTCTTAAAAATCTCGGATTTGGTTTTGATAAATACATGGTCAGCGTGCTCAGTAATATTTGTTTAACGCTTCAATCATGTGATGGCGGAGCATACACGACTTATGCAGTTACGAGAGATACCCAGGATCATCCAAATGCACAATATAAAAACTTTAATGAAAGATTTAGTATGTCTTACGTGCACTCAAACAGTGGGGCAATTATCGCTAAGGCACTTTATGAAGATGAGGAAAAACAATGAAAATAGTATTGGCAACTACATCAAAACTTAAAAATAATATTTTAGATACTGTTATGATAAAACATGCTCAAGTGGAAAGTGAATTTGATGAAAAACAATTTGAAGATGCCAACGTTTATGAGCATGTTAAAAAACTAAGTTTAGGCAAAGCACAAAGCGTGCTTAACAAAGTAAAAAATTCTATTGTAATTGGGCTTGACACCGTTGGATATGTTAATGGCAAGATTCTTGAAAAGCCAAAGTCTGTTCAAGAGGCAAGAGAACATGTTGCCCAAAGCAGCAACAATATGACAAGAGTTGTTACAGGTTTAACAATTATCAACCAACTTAATGGAGAGATTGTAAACACATTTGTTGAGACCAAAGTTTCATTTAGAAAAATTTCAGATAGGGAAATTGATTTTTATATCAAACATGAGCCAAACTTTATGTACGCATCTGGCTTTATTCTAGAAACGGTGCTTTCAAATTTTATTGATAAAATTGAGGGGAGTTATTACAATATTTTAGGTGTGCCTGTTGAAACGATATATAAGTATATAAGCGCGTGGGGATACACGTTAGATGACTTTGAAGACTAAAATACATGAGATTTCATGTATTTTTTTTAAATAAAATAAAAAAATATTAATAACAACTTTATTAAATGCTGGGAGGAGACCGTGAAAAAAGTATGTTTGTTGTTGTTAATACTTGTTGTATGTTATGCAAGTTTTGGGGTTGCACATGTTTTACCGCAGAAACCAATCCCGTCTAAAAAACTTTATGTATATGCTGAAGAAACGATTAAAGAGGATGATATTCAAGTTGCAGTTATAGGAAACGCAAAAAAACACTTGATTGCCGATAGTGCTGTTGTGATGGCTTATTTTGAAAGCACAAGCACCCAATTTGCTAACAACAAAAATATTGAGTTTGATATGATTAAAGAAAAAATCATTGAGTCGGGTGTAGGGGATGAAGATGTATCCCTTGACTATTTTTCATCTTTCCCTAGGCAAGAAAACGAACAAAAGTATTTCAAAAATTGTTATAGCTTTTCGATATATATTAAAGATTTAACAAAGACTGGAGATGTTTTAAACATATTAAAATCATGTTCTGTGCAAATTTTGGATGTAAGATATCAGGTATCAAATCTAAAAAATGAATATGATCAAGTTTTAGATAGCGCCATGGAAGATGCAAAAACAAAGGCAAGCCAAATATATAATACTGATAATATTGAAGTGGTTGAAGTGAAAGAAAAAAGTGTGCGTTATTCTAGCACACTTTTGGATGACGAACAATCTAGTATCGACCTGCAAGCGCAAGTTGAGGTTGTGTTTGGATGAGGTTATCTATAGTGCAAACTAGAAATGAAAACAATACCTACAATTGATATTGTTAAACAAATCCAAACAAAAAAGCCAAATCCCCATGAACTAACGAACGTTTTTCTCGATACGCTTCCAA
>CADBOH010000022.1 GCA_902796285.1 uncultured Eubacteriales bacterium
CAATATCAAGCATTGGAAATGATAAAACGTCTGTTGCTCTGTCAACATTTCGATAAATCCTATTTAAGTTGCGGATCTCATCTTTTTTTGCAAAAGATACTGTAACAATAAGATGCTTATAATCGTTGCCAGTTGATGAAATTGCTTCATCAAAAACCAATTTAATAAGTTTTCTATATCTTCTTCTAACCTTCTCAAAGTTTATTTGCATTAAACCTATCCTCCTATGTTTCGCGTAACTGTTATTGTATAGGTTACTTCGCTCAGATTGTAACCTTGTTTGATAACAAAATTCTCCTTTTTTATTATCTCATTTTTCTGCAAAAATTGCAACGCTTTTTGGCGTGTATTTTCAACAATTTCATCTTTTACCTCACTAAAAGGCTGACTGATTTCAAAGGTTGTTGTTTCGAAGTACGTTTTTTTCTTTATCCTTAAAGGTAAAAACAAATTTTTTGTTAAGATTTCTTCACTTTCCTCTACTTCATACTCCGCAAACTCTAACTTACAATTGTTTTCATACACAACCATATTGCCAAGCATAATTTGACTATTTGTGATTTTTTTGCCAGTGCGCTTTTTTGTCATAAAATAGTCATAATGCTGTGTTGTTTCACTAAGCCATACATCTGCCATAATTTCCGCCTTTGGCTTAACATCACGCCTTTCACCTTGCGAATCAACCATGTATGGAAATACCAAAATATCCCCTTTTTTAACAATATCACCCACCTTGCAATTTAACGTTCCTTGAACTAAATTTATCTCAGTAATCTGCCCATCAAAGCTGCTTTTTAGCACCTCAAAATCACCTTCAAGTTCCTCTGGCAACTGACTTTGATTAATATTAACAATAAGGCTCTGCCCTATTATAGCAACGCTTATTGAACTAACCTCCTTAAATTTTTGTCTAACACCAAGCTCAATTTCTTTAATATTTATTTTGCTTTTCAATCTTGAAGGCAGATTGTTGCTAATATATGTTTTTATTTCTTCCGTCTCCATAAGACCATAAATGTTTATGTTCCACACAAAAAAATACTGCAGCGTATAAATTAAAACGCAAAGTGCAAGTCCAAACAAAATGCCTATTGAAGAAAATATCTTTTTTAACCCATTTAAAACACCCTTGCCATCCACTGATAAAACTTCAACATTGCTTTCCGTTAAAAACTTATCAACTTTTTTTCTGTTTTTATAATCAACTTCAAATTCACAAAGAAAATTTTCATTTTTGCGAAAATTATATATTTTAACTTGTTTTGACAAATTATTTAAAATTTTTTCTTGGTTTAAGCCTTTTATAACTATTTTACTTCGATTTTTCATGGCTAGAATATCTCCGTTTTAGATATTTTACCTTGTATCATTAATGTATTATCAGTCAATTCCTTTAAAAACATATTTTCGCCATCAACGACAACTCTCCCCCTTTTTATTTTAAATGCGATTGTCGTTGGTGATAAAATAGTAAGCCCATTGTGCCCCTCTACATACAAAAGTTTTCCAGATACGTTTATAATATTAAATTCATTGTATAAATCAATGTTTGCATCCCCAATTTTACTTTTTAACTCGCTAAAAAAATTAAACACGCAATTCTCCTTAAAATAAGATATGCGTGTTTAAATAAATATATTTTATTTTATTCGTATTTGTTGAAAACATTTCCAAGTATGGCATTTTTAACTTCGGGTGGCAATGAGTTGAGCTTTTTAAGCATATTTTTATCAATAACCTTTCTTGTATAAGAATACTTGTCTAAAAACTCTTCAAAGTCATCTTTCGATTCTTGTTGAACAGGCTTACTTTGAGGCTTTTCTTCATCTTCATCAATGAATTTAAAATCTTCCCACTCAATATCTGGCTCATCTTGTGAATTATCTTTACCAGTTTTTTCTTCTACAAGATCAGGGTCTTGATAATCTTCTATAATAGGTGACGATGATAAAAATTTTTCATCAATTTTTTCTCTCTCACCAGAAATGGTAACTGGTGACGGTGTTGGCTCTTGCTTGCTTTGTTTTTTATATTCTTCCAACGTCTTGTTTAACTTTTGTGCTTTCTTTTTATTTGAAATCGTTAAAAACGCGATTCCAAGCACGGCTAGGAAAACGACTGCACCACCTATTATGATCAATATGGTGACAATGTTCATTAGAAGTCATCTCCTTCATCATCTTCTTCTTTTTTGCCATCAGTAACAAATGCTCTTCTAAGGGCTGTATCAGCCTGAAGATTCATTAGTTTATAGTAATCCATAACTGAGAATCTACCCTCTTTTATCGCCTCAGAAAGCGCAAGGGGAACCTCTGCCTCAGCTTGCAATACTGCCGACTTCATTTCCTCAGTTTGTGCTCTCATTTTTATTTCTTTAATTTCTTCGGCATTTTTTAAGCGTTCTGCCTGAATTTCAGCGTAAATTTTCTCTTTTTCTGCGGCTTTGATTTCACGTTCCATATTAAGATCGCGGCCTATTTTTACCTCAAAAACATTAATGTCAATGACTTCATACATTGATTTTTGTGCAATAACTCTTAAATCAATGTTGCTAAGTAGTGATTGATTTGGTTCCTTTAAAACACTTCTATGATCTGCCTGTTTTGAAATATTTTCCATTATCCAAGCCCCGATCACGCCCCTTAACTCTTCAAGGCCTGTTCCTGTAAGGTAACTATCAAGTTTTGTTTTTAATGAAACGTTTACGCTAGCAAGAATTTCATAATTGTCCTGTGTCACGCCGCTAATTTCTTCAATTTTCTCAACACGTGAAAGCACGCTTTCTTGAACAAGATTATAAACATTGTGAGATGAAAGTTCAATTGCTGTTGCAAGTTCAATGGTAATATTTACATTTGAATTTTTTGCAAATATAAGCGCTTTTACAACCTCCTGTGCATCTCCACCAGCTGTGTAAATATTCTCAATTTGATTTAATTTTACTTTAATTTTTGCTTTTTTTGCCATGACAAAAGCGTCGACAATAGTCTTTACATCAAGCTTTCTATTTTTAAGACTAAGCAACTTAAATGATGTAATATAAGTTCCTGAAACAATTGCTGTAAAATAACTTTTCAATGGTACAAAGCAAAAATAAACTACCACTCCTACAATAAGTGCACCCAAAATTGATAAAAGCACAATCCCTGCAACTGAAATATTTAATAAAGATAGGTTCATCACGTGCTAAATCCTCCTTAAATTTCTAGTACTATTATATCATAGATAAACTATTGTGTAAATAGGCAATTTTCAAATTTTTAAGTTTTTGGGGCGTTTTTTTAGCTTTTTGGCATACTTCTTTGGAAATAAAACAAATATTGCTGTGCATAACCAGATAAATTACCAAACTGTAAAACAAGATTATTCCTTATTTTTTCTCTGTTGTCCTCTACACAATAAAACTGATTATACATTTGATTAATCCATGTATCAACAGGAAAAACGTCTCCTTTTTTATAACCAAACAACAAAACACAGTCAGCAACTTTTGGGCCTATCCCACTTAATGAAATTAAAAATTTTCGCAGCTCATCTGTATTTAAATTTCTTTTTTCTTCAAGAATTTGCGGATCAATCTGTGATAAAACTTTTACAAGATATTGTGCTCTATATCCTGCTCCCATCTTTTTAAAAAAGGCCTCGTCGCATTCCTTCAAACTTAGATAAGTAGGAAATGAAAAAATATCACCACAAATTTTATTCCCAAGATTTTTTCTCAAATTGTTTAAAATAAGTTTTATCCTTTTGATATTGTTGTTCGCTGAAATAATAAATGAAATCAAGGTTTCAAACAAATTTTGATTTAAAATTCTAATTCCATGCCCAAATTGTAATGGTTTATTTAATATTTCAAATTTAGACAATTGGTTTTTAATTTTTGCATAATCATTTTTTAGGTCAAAATAATCAACATCCTCCGTTTCTATCTCATAGCAATCATTTTTTTCTATAATTAATGCATACTTGTCTTGCGGAAAAACCACGTAATTTTCCCCCTTTTTATCAAAACAAAAAACCTGCCCACATTCGAGAATATGCTCTGGATTAAAATCTTCTTTATCAAAAACAACTATTTTATTTTTCTCTTTTACGTATTTCATAGTTATATTATATCATAAATAAAAAAAACTCGCTAGTTTATAGCGAGTAATTTTAATTTTATTCAGCAACAACTGTAACGATTTTTTTGCCGTTGCTTTGACCAAATTTTACAACTCCGTCACATAAAGCGAAGAGAGTATAATCTTTTCCCATTCCAACATTTTTTCCTGGGTAAATTCTTGTTCCTCTCTGTCTTACTATAATAGAACCAGCGGTAACTTTTTCATCTCCATAAGCCTTAACACCTAAACGCTTAGCCTGAGAATCACGACCGTTTTTAGTGCTACCACCACCCTTTTTGTGAGCAAAAAGTTGAGCATTAAACTTAAACATTTTTTACCTCCATTTTTGCGTATTTTTTTTCATCTTGTATTATGGATTTAAACGACTCAAAACAAGTTTTAAATAAAAACTGAACTTTTTCATTATCGGCATCTTGTTTATTTAACTTAACTTTTAAATAACCATCGCTAATTTCATGAAAATTTTTAATATTTGCAACTTCATCAAGCCCAACAACTGCTAGTTGCGCAACTGTTGAAATCTGACAGCAAAGCAAATCTTTGCCATAATCATCTTTGCCAGTATGACCAGAAACTTCAAATCCAACTATAACTTGATTTTCTTTGTAAAAAGTAATTTTTGTCATAATAAAAACCTTACTTTTTGATTGATAATATTTTTAATTGAGTGAATGGTTGTCTGTGACCTTGTTTCTTTCTTTCATTTTTCTTTGGCTTGTATTTGAAAACTACAATCTTATCGCCTTTTCCATGAGAAACAACTTCTGCTTCACAAACTGCACCCTTAACTACAGGATTACCAGCAACAACTTTACCGTTATCGCTAACAAGCAAAACTTCAAGGTTAACTTTATCGCCAACATTGGCTGCAAGTTTTTCAACGCTGATAACGTCATTTTCGCTGACTTTATACTGTTTTCCACCAGTTTGAACAATAGCAAACATAATTTTACCTCCTCTTACCAAACTCGTTGCTCTGCAGGTGTTAAATTCATGATTTAATCTTTGGAACCCTTTGCATACGGATACTCGAATATAATAACATAATCGTTGCAAAAAGTCA
>CADBOH010000023.1 GCA_902796285.1 uncultured Eubacteriales bacterium
CTGTTTCGGTGCTCATGCAACGGATTTTATAACACTTAGATTGTTTGCTCCAAAGGGGACACAGGGTCTTGATATTACACAATTTTCTCCATTTGAATACGAAAGCGAAATTTTGTTAAACTCAAATGAAATTTTCATTATGGATTACGAAGAATACGAAGAGGGCTGTATAATGCTTACCGGATTTGTGCTCAGCAAAGAACTTGAATGCTATAAAGATATAGGAAAACCAAAAAAACAAAAAGAAAACGATGACGAGGAAAATTCATAAAGTAAATGAAAAAAACTAAATTACCAACTAAATATCTAACAAAAATCCGCAAAATTTTAAAGGCGGAAAATTTTTCTGATGAACAAATTAACGTTATGACAGATAGATATCTTGCCTATGATGATAAAGATCGCAATCTCATGATGGAAAATGATCAAGATGATTTTCACGTATTTCTTGATAGGCTACCTAAAAAGGTTGAAGATAGAATGGTTGCGATTAAAAAAGATCCATACTTAAAAAACAACTTCTCATCAATGACAAAAATATTAAAAAGAGCAAATATTACGCTCGGTCAAGCAAAAAGCCTTTGCGCCTATTCATATTACGATAATACAGAAATATTATCAATGAAAAGAAACGCTAGCAGCAAAGAAGTCTACCTAAACAGAATAACTAACTTTTTAAAAGTAGAACTTCAAATTAAAGAAAGATATTCTTCTTTTGCCCAGGTTGATAAAAAATTTGGCTCTACAATTGAATTTGTAAAGGGCCTTAATCCTTTTAGTGAAAAATCTAAAAATCTCATCAATTCGTATCTAGAAGAAAAAAACTTGAAAGTTTATAAGAAACTGTTTGTTGAATATTTAAACAGCATGAAGGATTACTATAAATACTTAGAAACAATTCGTGATATGGACGAGGCTCTTAAAAATTCAATTCCCTACAATACCTGTGTTTACAGAGGGGTAAGCGAATCATTTGTGAGAACACTAGTAAAAAACTATGACGACTATTACTCTTTGGTTGAAAAATATTTTTCTGAAACAGGATATTTAAGCACATCTCTTACTTTTATGTCTTCTTTCGCAAAAGAAAGGCACCATTTTTGTATCAAAATTTATGTACCAAAAGGAAGTGAGGGCATGGATATAACTCCGTTCTCTCATAATCGACAAGAATACGAACTACTTTTAAACTCTTGCGATTTGTATTTTATTGATTTTTATTTGGATGAATCAACTAAGCATGATGGCATTGAAACCAAGGTCGGCACAAAGCCTACATTTGTTGCGCTCTTGTTAAGCAAAAACCGTGAGTGCTATAAAGATATTGCCGTAAAAGAAAACAACAACCACACAGAAAACGAATAACTTTGGAGAATTTGATGGAAAATTACACGCTCCCTGACGAGCAAAAGGAAGTTGCAAAACGAATATTAGCAGAGCAAGGTTTTAATCAATCACAGATTAACGCCATGCTTTGTGATATCCATAGTTATAGCGAAGATGATGCTAGGGCTGAGTTAAACAAAGGGGCACAGTTAAACCGATTTTTCAATCTTTTGGCAACCACTTACAAATATTCAAAAAACCTTAAAGATTTTAATCAGGATGTTTTAAAAAACCCAAGGCTAAAAATTGGCCTTTCAAAAGGCCAAGAATATTTAAAAAAACAAAATCTTTATTATGGGCAAGTCTGCGCAATAAATATGTATTCAAATGATATTTTTACTCCTCTATTGGAGGTAAAAAGAACGCCTGATGGATTTGCAAAAATTGTGCAAGATCTTAAGCAAAAATGCTTTGAAAACATAAAATCACACTCTATTTATCGTGGCTTTGAATTTGATGAGAAAAAAATTTTAGATGCAATAAATTTTGTGGTTACATACTCAATGCATAAAAATTCCCGCGATAGAATGTTTGGCTATCTTACACAAAACGACCTTGATATCGTTTATGATGAATTTGCCGCACTGTTAGACAACTTAGAAGAAATTATTAATGGCAGAGCGCTATTAAAAATACTTGACCATGCTCTAAAACGCACACTTAAAGAGAATATTGTTCTTTTTAGAGGAGTTGATTATTACTACGTAAGAAACAATATAGCATCAATTAATGAAGACGTAGCAGGCAAACAAATTAGCGAAAGTGGATTTTTAAGCTCTTCATTAACTTTTGGCTCATCTTTTGCAAGCGATAATGGCATGGTTGCTTTTAGACTAATTGTTCCAAAAGGCACTCAGGCTTTAAAAATCATGGAGATGTCAAATGTTGTTCAAGAGTGTGAATATTTGTTAAATTCTTGCGATTTATATATCCTGGGAGAAACAGTTGAATCTTTTTCAAACGATGACCCCTCCTACCCTAAAAGCTCACCAAACAACAGAGGAAACGCGGTGCCTAATGTAAGAAGAAAAGTTTATACCGCCCTTGTTTTAAGTAAAAACAGAGATTGTTATAATGACATAGCCCAAAATTGTGATGACACTTTTGAAGAAACACGGTGCCTAATGTAAGAAGAAAAGTTTATACCGCTCTTGTTTTAAGTAAAAACAGAGATTGTTATAACGACATAGCCCAAAATTGTGATGATACTTTTGAAAACGATTAAAAATTATAAATTAAAGTCTATAACTTGTGGACTTTTTTTATTTTAAATGTTACACTATAAAGAGAGATACATATGGAAAATAAAGAAAATTTTTACAATGTAACTGAGGATTTAAGCAATCTTGTTTATGTGGTGCGAGATTGCAACCTCCCAGACAAAATCGCCCAAAAATATAATGTGGGCATGATAATAAGAGAAAAAGGGTTTTGTGATGCAACATACATTATTGGCGGCATGAGCACTAGCCATAGATTTACCATACTTTCAAACCAATTTTTTGATATGTCCTCCTTTGATGAAGACAATAAAGGTTTATGTGTAACAAACAAAGATGCTCGTTTTAAGGTGCTCGACAAGTTTACAATCAATGACAAAACTCAAATAACCCTTCTAGAACTTCCACGAAATGGCAAGTGGAAAAATTTTAAAGATATGACATATATCATTGAAAAAAGATTGGCCCAAGACGCAAGAGAAAAATTTGCAATTCTCTCAAAAGCAGAGCCCCTTCCACAACAAAACACAAAAGCGATGCTAGCCAGATTTGACTCCCCTTTAGGAATGAATGATGATGGCGAAATGTTTCCTCTAGAATAACTAGAGGATTTTTTAAATTATTATATGACATATTTTTCAAGATAAAAAAACCTTTTTTTTCTAAAATTCAATTTAATAATTGACAAATGCATTACAATTCTTTATAATAAAATAGTTACATATTAAAAAGGAGGCACAATAACCTATGAAAAGAACTTATCAGCCAAAGAAAAGACAAAGAAGCAAAGTTCACGGTTTTAGAGAAAGAATGAGAACTAATGGCGGAAGAAACGTTTTAAAAAGAAGAAGAAATCGTGGTAGAAAAAAATTATCAGCTTAAAACAAAAGAAAGATCTGACCATAGATTAAAGCTAAACAGACAATTTAATTACATTTATAAAAAGGGTGAAAGAGTGCATACAAAATTTTTCAACCTTTTTGTTATAAAAAGCAAATATGAATGTTATAAAATTGGTTTTTCAGTCAGCAAAAAAGAAGGTAAGGCAAACAAACGCAATCTTTTAAAAAGAAGATTGAGGGAAGTGGTTAGGAAAAATAACCTTCCAAAAAATTATCACAACTATATACTTCAAGCAAGAATAGATGCTTGCACTCTTAGTTATCAAGAGATTGAAAAAGAACTTACCACCCTTTTTGCAAAAGTTGATTATAGCAAATTTAACTAAGGCAGACTTACCCCTAAAAATCTAAAGGAGAATTTAAATGGCTAATTTAAGCACATTGCTTTCTGTTTCAGAGCCTTCTGGATTTTGGGTTGGCATTATTAGGGCGTTTGAAGGCGTAACCGGAAATTACGTTTTGGCAATTATCTTTTTGACTGTTGTTATTAGACTTATTTGGGGCATTGTTGAAACGGTAAACAAATATGCCTCACAAAAACAAGCCGGCGTTCAAGCCAAAATGCAACCAGAACTTGAAAGAATTAAAGCAAAATACAAAAATCAGCCAGATTTGCTTGCAAGAAAGCAAAAGGAAGTTCAACAACGTTACATGGGCAGAGGTATGATTGGAATCTTTTTAATCATGCTTGTTACATTTGGCCTTAACATGCTTGTTTTCTTCTCGCTGTTTTCAGGTTTAAACACAATGGCGGCATATAAGGCTGGCAGCAGTTATGATAACTTAAAATATCAATATGCAAACTGCTTAAACGTTGCGGATACATATCTAGGTGATTATACAGATCCTGCCAAGCTCGCAATTTTTGCAGATTATGAAAATATTGAGTTTGTTGTAAGTGAAGATGGCAAAAATATTGGTATATTTAAAGATGGAGAACTTGTTGAAAACTCACTAATTGAGTTTAAAACAGACTTTTCTAGCACAAAAACTGTTCATGATGATGAAACAGATGAAGACAAAGAAGTTAAAGTTTCTTCAAATGCAAATATACTCGCTTTAATTGAAAAGCTTAAAATTCAAGGCGCAGAAGAGAGCGACCAAATCGTTGTTGGAACAAAAATTGTTCAAGACAAGGAAGGAAATGATCAAACACAAAATATTTATCTTTCCTCAGCAGTTCAACATATATCAGCCATAACTCTTGGCAAATATTATGATATAAACAAGGATAGTTTCTTGTGGATAGAAAACATCTGGCAATCAGATTCAGCGTTTACAAAATCTATGGGAGACTATAAAACAATCGCAAGACAACTTGGAAAAAATGCTGGCGAAAAGGAAGAAAATATTTACAACGCATTTATGCCAACTCTTAAGGCAGAAAAAAATAAAGTTAACGGATACTTTATCTTGCCAATCTTATGCGTTTTGAGCTCAATGCTCACATTATTTATTACATCACTTTACAACAAGATGAAAAATAAAAAGAAAGGATTGCCTCAAACAAATCAGGGATTTAAATTAACTTATGTTATTATCCCAGCAATCTTGGGTATATTCGCCCTATTCTACAACAGCGTGTTTGCAATTTACATGATTGTTGGTCAACTTGTCTCAGCGCTTATCACTCCACTTCAACTCCTTATTGTTGATAAGATCTTAGACAGCAGAAATAAAAAAGAAGAAGAAAAAGTAGTCATCGACTATTCTAGAAAATTTTAAATAAGGAGAAAAAAATGTATTTCGCAGAAGGAACAGGAAAAACAATTGAAAAGGCAATTGAAAACGCTTTGTTTGAACTTAAAGCAACCAGAGAAGATGTTGATATAAAAATCATCAACGAAGGTGGACTTTTTAAGAAGGCAAAGGTAGTTGTTACTATTTCTGAAGATGCAAGAGAAAAATACGAAAAAAGAAATGGTAAAAAAGCTGAAGAGAAAACAGTAGTAGAAGTTAAAGAAGAAAAGGTTCAAGTAGAACCAGTAATTGAGGAAAAACCTGCTAAAAAAGAACCTAAAGTTAAAAAAGAACCAGTAAAAAAAGTTGAAAATGAAGTTGACGAAGATGAGGAAGATGAAGAGGTTGAAAAGCCTGTTAAAACCGTTGATCCTGAAGAGTTTTTGAAAAACTTTTTTGAAAAGGCTGGCAAAACAGTTACCATTGAAGTGACCGAAGATGAAAACTATCGCACATATCATGTTGATGGTGAAGATCTTGGTGAAATGATTGGACACCGCGGTGAATGCTTCTACGCAATTAGCAGGCTTCTCGCCGCAGTTGTTGGTAAACAAGATAAAAAACTTTTATTGGATATTGGCCAATACAGAGAAAAAAGAAAAGAAAGTCTTACACAACTTGCACTTAGAACTGCATCAAAAGTTGCAAAGACTGGCAGATATCAAAAACTTGAACCAATGAACCCAAGCGATAGAAGAATTATTCATACTGCCCTTCAAAGCGATGACAGAGTTACAACACTCAGCAAAGGCACAGAGCCTCACAGATATGTTATCGTTTTCCCAAAAGAATATGATGAAAGATAAAAAAGACTGAGATAATTCTCAGCCTTTTTTATTCATTTTCATTGTCGTTGCTATATTTGCCTTTGGCAACATCTGTCAAAAATTTAAACTCGTGTTGTTCTATTTCCGCTTTATTTAATCTTCGATAGTCCTCAAAGGTTTCTAAATCCTTTTTTGACCCTTCCCTTCTTACTACTCTTTCGACTATCTCTAAGGCTTTAGAATGGTCATCTCTTTTGTTAACCATGAAAACAAACCAGTCAAACCCATACATGCCTGGCGCTTGTCCATGCTTTAAAGCCGCTCTAGTTAATTTTTCTATATTTGCATCTTTTACATCTTCTGCAAACGATGCAATAGCCCACAAATATTTGTGTTTTTTAGTCCAATCAATGATTGCATCTTCCTCTTTTTCAATGTGCGCACCTTTAACCTTGGTCGTCCATTTTGTAATATCGCTCAAAAGCCCATACTCCATAACAAAATCTTCAATATCTTGAACTTTTTTATCAAATCCATTTTTTTCAATGTACTTATTTATTTTTTCAATAGTTTCTTTGTTGAGCGGAAACAACTGCTCGTCTTTTTGAATGATTGGTGACAACTTTTCCTTTTTTAAATTATATTCTTCCCTCATTTTTTCATCATTGTTCATCATAATATCTTCCTCCTATTTCGTTTTTATTATATCCCCTCGAAGAAGTCAAGGTTTTTAAAAAATTTGTATTGACAAAAAATATTTTCTTATGTTAGAATATTGGTAGGAGTTAATTATGGCAAAAAAATATTTTAAACTTTTAACGCAAGAAGATATCGAAGAAGTTTTAAGCGCTGCTGAAATAAAACTTACACCTACATTTAAAAATCACCGTGGCGAAACTGTAAACTCTTACGACACTGGAAGAGAATTTGTTTTATGTCGTGGAGAAATGCCGAGAAACAAGGAACTAGACAAAATTATAGAGGTTTTATCCCCTTTAATAGGGCAGCCAACATATTCTCCACATAAAGTTCTTGTATTTATATCAGATTTTCAAGCGTGGGTGGCAGAAATTCACTATGGAGAATATAGTGACGAGGCTATAAAGATGACTAATAAATTAAAAGAAATACTTTCAAAAAAGAGCGAAAAATACTTGGATGATTTCAAAAACTATTGGGAAAGCGAAGAAGAGAATGAAAATGAATAAAGGAGAAAAATTCTCCTTTATTTATTTTTAAAAAACCGCTTTTAATTTTGTTTTTAATATGATATAATCAGCATATGGAAAAAACTATTTGTGCAATATCAACTCCCCTTGGACGTGGTGCAATATCAATTGTAAGAATGAGCGGAAAACAAAGTCTAGAAATCGCTAGCAAGGTTTTTGCTGCAAAAAAATTGGATTTTGATAGTATTACTCCTCGACTTCTTTATCTTGGCAAATTTGCCTTTGATGACGGCACAAAAGAAACTTGCCTTATGGTTTTTTTTAAGGCTCCTTTCACTTACACGGGCGAGGATATCGTAGAGTTTCAAGTACATGGCGGAACAATATTAACCCAAAAGATATTATCCTCACTTCTTGCAAACGGCGCAAGCATGGCAGAACCTGGCGAATTTACAAAACGCGCTTTTGAAAATGGCAAGGTGAGCCTTGACGAAGCAGAAAGCATTATTGGCGAGATCAATGCAGAAAGTGAAAGCGAACTTAAAGCGACACTTAATCTTGCCGATGGACACCTTAAACAAAAAATAAAACAACTTCAAAGTGAATTAACCGAAAGCATAGCAAAAATTGAAGCGACGCTCGATTATCCAGAAGAAGATTTTGAACAAGCCGCAAAGGATGAGATCTTTGATTACATTAAAAAAGTTGACCACGAAGTTGACACTTTTATTAAAGATTCTCAAAATGCCAAGTATATAACAAAAGGTATAAATATAGCTATTGTTGGCAGCCCAAACGTGGGTAAATCCAGCCTTTTAAATGCTTTGATTGGCGAAGACCGAGCCATTGTAACAGATATTGAAGGCACTACAAGAGACGTTTTAAATGAAAGCATTTTTTATAACGGCATTAAATTAAACTTTATTGATACGGCTGGTATAAGAACAAGTGAAGATAAAGTTGAAAAAATAGGAATTGAAAAATCTAAAAGCGCCATTAATGCGGCAGATGTAATTTTGTTTGTGCTTGATGGAAGCCGAGCCATGTCAAAAGAAGATAAACAGATAAAAGAACTTTTGTCTTCTGCAAAAAATGTTATAACAATCGTAAACAAAGAAGACGAAAAAAGGCTTCTTGAAAAACAGGAAAATGAGATTTCAATCTCCGCCCTAAAAAACAAAAATGTTGAAACTTTAAAAGACAAAATATACTCACTTGTTATTGATGAACAAATTGACTATAACAAAACAATCATTATTAACGAAAGGCATATTCAGGTTCTAAATGACTGCAAAAACATACTTAAAGAAATATCACTTGCCAAAAATGAAAGCATGGATATAATTGCGATGCTAATCAAAAATCTTTGGAACTGCCTTGGAAAGATAACTGGCGAAAGCGAAAACGAACAAATTATAGATTTAATCTTTTCAAAATTTTGTTTGGGAAAATAAAAAAGGACTTGCTTTTTAGCAAGCCCTTTTTAGTCATGCTCTAATTCGATTGAATTTTTAATAAATATTTCACGGCAGTTTTCGTTTGTGTTGCGCGCTAAGCACTTTACCTCACCATTTATATTTTCAGTAAACAATATCGAATTTTCGTTTATCATTACAATCTTGCTTGTAGATCCTGTTAATATTATTATTTCAGGATATCCAAGTTTTGTAGCCCCAACAATGCCGGCAAACACGCCTATTTGGCCATTAACCATAACGGGTTTTGCAATCATATTTTTAAGTGCGCTGGTAACAGGGTCATATGCAACAATTTCGTTGTTGCTTGACTTAATGTTTTTAAAGTTCTTTTCAAAAACTCCTCTTTGATTTGAAAAGTCTTTATTTTTAAAAACCATTTTGCCATTTTCATCTTTAATGCTTTTTACGATAAGCTGGTCATCAAGGCAAGTTCTTCTTTCAACATTTAAATGAAATGGTGCATACATTTTGATTTTATCATCATATTCACCATGTCTGCCAAAAGATACATAAAACATGTCTTTTGTAATTACAGGCAAGCCACGACTATCACCATAAATTCTGCCTGTCGTAACAAAGTCTTCCCCTTTTCCGTTTTTCCCCTCAATTACAACAGCCATGTTTTTTTTAAATATTTCTTCAAGTTTTTTCATTTGTGTGGTTGTAAAATATACTTTTTCCATTATTCCACCTCTTACTTAAATATATTATCAAACAAATCACTCGTTGTCAAGATTCAACTTTTTAAATCAACAAATAATTTTGTTTTTTTCAAACATTTTTTAAAACAAACCAAAACTCTGCTTTACTTTTGTTAGTCAAAAAATACTTTTAAAATATCTTATAATACAATTGAAAAAAACAAAAAAATGTATTATAATTTTATAGGAAAAATTATGGAAAAGTTTGATGCAATAGTTATTGGTGCTGGACACGCCGGCTGCGAAGCGGCACTTGCACTAGCCAGAACAGGAAATAAAACGCTGCTTTTAACACTGTCTCTCGATGCAGTGGCTTTTTTGGCGTGCAATCCATCTATTGGTGGCACTGCTAAGGGACAACTTGTATGCGAAGTAGATGCCCTTGGCGGAGAAATGGGTGTTCTTGCCGACAAAACCCTAATTCAACTCCGCATGCTAAATAGCGGAAAAGGCCCTGCCGTTCAAAGTTTAAGAGCGCAAGCTGATAAAATTGAATATCACAACCAAATGAAAAACACCTTGGAAAACACTCCAAATCTTTTTTTGCGCCAAGGCGAAGTTGTTGATATAAAGTGTAAAGAAAATGGCACAAAAGTTGTAACAACCGCTTTAAAACAAAAGTTTGAGGCAAAGGCCATTGTTTTTGCAACAGGTGTTTATTTAAAAAGTAAAATAATTATTGGAGATTGGACTAAGGATTGTGGGCCAAATGGTTTTTCAAATGCTCAAAAACTTTCAAACTCACTAAAAAAACTTGGTCTTACGCTGTTGCGTTTTAAAACAGGGACTCCTGCCAGAGTAAATGGAAGAAGCATCGACTACACGCAACTTGAAATTCAAAAGGGCGAAGAAAACATTCAAAATTTTTCTTTTACAACAAAACATAAACCTCGAAATAAGGCCGTTTGCTATTTAACTTACACAAACGAAAGCACACACGACATTATAAGACAAAATCTCGATAAGGCCCCTGTTTTTTCTGGGTTAATAAAAGGGATTGGACCAAGATATTGCCCTTCAATAGAAACAAAAATTGTACGATTTGCAGATAAAGAAAGACATCAACTTTTCTTAGAACCAGAATCACTTTCAACCAACGAAGTATACATTCAAGGTTTCTCAACATCAATGCCTGTTGATGTGCAAGAAAAAATGATTCACTCAGTTAAAGGTCTTGAACATGCGGAGATTATGAGAGATAGTTATGCAATTGAATATGACTGCATTGACCCGACTCAACTTTCCCCTACTCTTGAATTAAAAACCCATCCTGGTTTATTCTTCGCAGGGCAAATACACGGCACAAGCGGTTATGAAGAAGCCGCAGCGCAAGGCATTATCGCAGGAATAAACGCAAATCTTTATCTAAAAAATAAAGAACAGCTTGTTTTAAAACGCAGCGATGGATACATTGGTGTTTTAATTGACGATATTGTAACTAAGGGCACAAACGAGCCTTACAGAATGATGACAAGTCGTGCTGAATATCGCCTATTTTTAAGGTCAGACAATGCCGATTTAAGACTTACTGAAATAGGGCGAAAAGTTGGACTTGTTGATGACAAGCGATGGAAAATATTTAATGACAAAAAGAAAAATTTGAGCAAGATTTTGGATCTCTTAAATACAAAAATTAAAGTTGAAGAAATTAAAGACTTGTTTATAGAAAATGGCGAAAATTTGCCAAAAGAAAATATTACAGTCAAAGACGCCTTAAAACGTAGCAACATTGATGCCTTTAAACTCAATAAGCACCTTCATATATTTGATAACTTTACTTATGAGATAGTAAATGAAATGAACATAATGGTAAAATACGAGGGATACCTTAAACAACAACAAGACGAAATCGAAAAGTTTAAGAAAAACGAAAATACCCTTATACCAAAAAATTTTGACTATAAAAACTATCATGGACTAAGGCTTGAAGCAATTGAAAAACTTGAAGAAATCAAACCTCTAAATATTGGTCAAGCATCAAGAATATCAGGAGTTTCCCCATCAGATATCGCTGTTTTAAGTGTTTTAGTAAAAAAATACAACGAAAATCACAAAAATTAAATAAAAAAGGTGAAAAATTATTTAAAAATGAAAAATTTAATTAAAAATTTATTTAATCAATATAATTTTAATTTAACCGAAGCTCAAATTTCTCAATTTGAAAAATTTTATAATTTGCTTATTGAAGAAAATAAAAAAATCAATTTAACGGCGATTACAGAAGAAAAAGAAGTTGTATTAAAACATTTTATTGACAGTGTTTTGCCAGTAAATGAAATTGAAGAAAATGCAAAAGTGGTTGATATTGGTTCTGGAGCCGGTTTCCCAGGGATTCCACTTAAAATTTTAAGGCCAGATTTAAAAATCACCCTAGTAGACAGCCTTCAAAAAAGAGTAAACTTTTTAAATATGGTGATAAATGAGCTTTCTCTAAATGATATTAACGCTGTTCACGCTCGCGCGGAGGACTTCTGCAAGGAAAATAGAGAATTTTTTGACATAGCGCTATCGAGAGCTGTGGCACAAATACCTACCCTAGCTGAATACTTAATCCCTTTTGTGAAGAAAGGTGGAAAAGTTTTAATGTATAAGGGCAGCAAGGCAAACGAAGAAGTTTTAGTTGGGCAAAAAGCAATTCAGTTGCTA
>CADBOH010000024.1 GCA_902796285.1 uncultured Eubacteriales bacterium
AAAATAGAGTGGGGCAGTCAAATAAGAAGTTATGTTTTCTGCCCATACACACTTGTTAAAGATCATAGAACTGGTTATGAAGATAGCAATATTCAAAGTGTTATGGATGGGAATATTCAAGAATTTATAAATGAATTTTTAAAGAAAATGTATTAATAGGCTGCGTTTAAAGTGGTCTATTTTTTTTCTTATTAAGTAACAGAATTGCAGTTATTGACAAAGCAGTCGCAGATGCGGAAATTATTAAAATTGCTGCAAAAATGCCGAAATTTTGTGAATTTTTGCCCAATTTTTGTTCGTTTTCATTGTTTTTTGATAAATTATTGTGGTTTTCATAGTCATCTTCAAGGGCATTAATTTGTTGTTCATCAACAAAAATATCACCATTATCATCTTGAACAGATTTAAACAGTGCAGTGTTAATCACATTTGCAAGATATGGTGTGGAACTAAAAACATATTCCTTTTCAATTAGATATGTTCCCATCTCAAACAGCAATGCGTGTTCTTGAAGATTTTGGTTGTAAGTTCCTTTTCCACAATATATGTCTAGAAAAAGCCAAGGGTATAGTGCTTGCCCAAGCGAAAATATTTCTTTTGCAAATTCGTAATTTTTTTCAAAATTAGGGTTGCCCTTGCCGACGACAATTCTTATTTTGCTAAGTGGCCCATTTTCATTTTGCGAGAGATAAACATTTTTTGCCACACCATCTCTATGTATGTCAAATAGCCCGCTTGGTTGCTTTGAGTTTTGCAGGCTTGTTGCTGTTACTTTACTTCTTGTGTACGCTTTGGAATCATGAGGGATGTGCAAGGTTTGGTCTAATGTAACATTTATTCCTAGTTTTTCAAGGGCGGATTTTAATGTGCTGGCTACATCATGTATTCCACCCTTGCCGTAAATGCTATCATATCCATCTGTTGGCAGATAACTTTCGTCATTATGGGTCATGTACATGCAAATATTTTTTTCATCAATAGGTTTAGTTGTGGAATTCTTAATTTTTACATATGGTTTAGTCTCTTGTGCTACCTTTTTTGCAAAAGCAATATTTTCTTGAATAGAATATATTTCCCATAAGCAAAAATCTTCACTTAAAAATCTGTCTCCAACTTCTACATTACTCTTTTCAAGCAGGCAATTTCCGTTGTCATCATAAACATAAACTCTTTGCATCCACTCGCCATCTTCTGCATACGAATTGATGGTTGTTAATGGGATGAAAGAAGGCATGGCAATAATGAGCGATATAAAAATTATTATAATAAATCTTTTCATATAGTTATCATTTGCAAATTGTGTGAAATTAATCTAACTTTCACTTTTTAATTGATTTTAACTTATTAGTTTGATATAATATAAGCGTTATGAGTTACTTTGAAAGAATGCAAAAAAATTATGAGGCTTTAAGGGACAAAAAAGATGTTCTTATTTTGTCTATTGAATCTTCTTGCGATGAAACTAGTGTTGCGGTTGTAAAAAATGGGCGCGAGGTTTTGTCAAACATAATTGCAACTCAAATTGAAATCCATAGAAGGTTCGGTGGAGTTGTGCCAGAAGTTGCTTCTAGAAATCATATCATTGCTATTTCAAATATTTTTGAAGAGGCTTTGCTAAAAGCAGGTATCTCGAAAGAACAAATTGATGCAGTTGCAGTAACGTATGGTGCAGGGCTTGTCGGGGCATTGCTTGTTGGCGTTAATTTTGCAAAGAGTCTTGCATATGCTCTTGATGTTCCGCTTATTGCAGTGAGCCATGTACATGGACATATAGCAGCTAACTACATTTCTCACATTGAACTTGAGCCTCCTTTTGTTTGTCTTATGGTCAGTGGAGGGCATACCGCACTTTTAAAAGTTAATGGTTACAATAAAATGCAAATGCTCGGCACAACTGTTGACGATGCAGCGGGTGAGGCTTTTGATAAGGTGGCAAGAGTGCTTGGGTTGCAATATCCCGGCGGGCCCGAAATTGACAAGCTTGCAAAAAGTGGAAATAGTGTTTACAAATTTACAGTTGCAAATGCACTAAAGCATACTTTCAATTTTTCGTTTAGTGGGATTAAAACTGAGGTTGTAAATCTTGTTCACAATTCTGCACAAAAAGGGGTGGAGCTTAACAAGGCTGATATTGCGTGTTCGTTTCAAGAATGTGTGACAGATGAACTTGCACAAAAGGTAGTTAGGGCTTGTAAAAATCAAGAAATAAACAAACTTGTCGTTGCTGGTGGTGTTGGAGCAAATTCAAGGTTGAAGGAAAAGCTTGCTGGGCTTTGTGAAGAAAATAATATTAAATTTTTTAGTCCTGTGTTAAAATATTGCACAGACAATGCTGCAATGATTGGTTCTATGGCTTATTATATGTTAAAAGATGGCATAGGGCTTGCCGACTTATCGCTTACTGCGAAGCCTAATATTGCACTATAATTTTTAAAAAATATTTAAAAAAGGCGAAAAAGCATGAAAAAAACAATAAAAAAGCCGGAATTACTCGCTCCGGCAGGTAATTTTGATAAACTTGTTACAGCAGTACACTTTGGTGCTGATGCTGTTTATTTTGCTGGCAAAAAGTTTGGACTTCGTGCATTTGCTGGGAATTTTGATGATGATGAAATTGTTAAAGCAATGAACTTTTTGCATGAGCATGGCAAAAAAGGATATATTACTTTAAATATTGTTGCAAAAGATAGCGATTTTGATGAGATGGATGAATATCTTAAACTTATGGTTGAGGCCAAGGTTGATGCTTTGATTGTAAACGATATTGGCATTGTTTCATATATTCACAAAAAATTTCCATCACTTCAAATCCATGTTTCTACACAGGCAAATGTAAACAACTCTCGCGCAGCGGAAGTTTTCTATGACCTAGGCGCAACAAGAATCGTTCTTGCAAGAGAACTAAATTTGCAGCAAATCAAACAAATACATGACTATTTTGGCGACAAACTTGAACTTGAAACATTTGTTCATGGTGCGATGTGTATTTCATATTCGGGCAGATGTTTGCTTTCAAACTATTTGACGGGTAGAGATAGCAATCGAGGGGCGTGTGTTCAGGCTTGCAGATGGAAGTATTTTATTCGAGAGGAAAGTCGTGACGATGAACTTGAAATGCAAGAAGATGAAAGAGGAACATATATTTTAAACTCAAAAGACATGTGCCTTATTGACCATTTGCAAGAGCTTGAAGAAGCAGGGATTTCTTCACTTAAAATTGAAGGAAGAATGAAGTCTGACTATTATGTTGCATCCGTTGTTAATGCTTATCGTAGAGCTCTTGATGGCTATGATGATATGCAAGTTCTTCGTGATGAGCTTGAAAAAACAAGTCACAGAAGATACACAACAGGATTTTACTTTGATGCAGACGATAAGGAATATCTTGAAGATTCGATGCCAGTGCAAACTTATACATTTATTGCAAAGGTTGTCGAGGATGCCAAGGACGGCTTTGTTAAAGTTGAAATGAGAAATAGATTTAAAGTTGGGGATGAACTTGAAGTTCTCTCAGCCGATGAAAATTTCTTAAAAACAATCAAAGTTGAAAAAATTGTTAATTCACTTGGCCAAGAGATTGATGATGCAAAAAGAGTACAGGAAATTGTTACAATAAATTGCCCATATTCACTTAAGGAAGGGGATATTTTAAGAGTTGAAAGAAA
>CADBOH010000025.1 GCA_902796285.1 uncultured Eubacteriales bacterium
ACATTGTTTGGCGGAAAAGTGTAGACTTGATTTCTTCAAAAAGCTTATTATATAATGCCACAATTTCGGTTTTAGTTTTTGCTTTTTTAAGAAGATAATTTAACAAAAGCATTTCATTTGTGGTGCTAGCGATCTCTGCCAAAAAGATTGTATAGTCAGCCTTTTGTCGTGGTTGAGTTTTGTTTGAAAAATATGAGTGCATAGCATGCCCAAGTTCATGTGCAAGAGTAAACACGCCATCTAAGTCTTCCTCAAAATTTGATAAAACATAAGGATGAACGCCATAAATTCCTGTTTGATATGCCCCGGATCGTTTATCTTTGTTTGGATAAACATCAATCCATCTTTCATCTTTTGCTCTTTGGATTAGCGACACATATTCATCACCAAGTGGAGAAACAGCCTCTTTTATCATATCAATCGCTTGGTCATAACTGATTTTTTGGTTGTTTTTTGTGGCTGTTTCCGCCATTACATCATAAATGTAAAAATCTTTGAGCCCCATTTGTTTTTGTTTTAACTTAAAGTAATCAAAAAGAACATCAAAGTTGTTGTGAACTGAGCCTATCAAAGTATCATAAACTTTTCTTGTAACTTCTTCGTTAAAAAGCGATGCTTCAAGAGCAGAAGGATAATTTCTTACCTTTGCAAAATAGCAATCCGCCTTCACATCACAAAGATAATTGTTTGCAAATGTGTTGATATACTGCCCATACTTTCCGTTAAGCGAAATAATAGTGTTTTTTCTTAAATCTCTATCTTTGCTTCTCATATACAAGCCATACTTTGCATGATTTAAAGGATACAATTTACCTTTGCTATCCCGCACCTTGCCAAAGTCAATATCAACATCGCTTAATTTTTCCATATTAGAAGAAAAACCGCCCAAAAAACTCATTCCCGCAATAAGTTTTTCTTCTTTTTTGGATAATTTATGTTTTTTTGACTTTTTTATATCTTCAAACATTCTATTATAATCTTTGAATTTTTTATCACTGATAATATCATCTAAAAGTTCATTTGATAGTTCATGAAGCTCGCTAGATGCAAATGCCGTCTGGATTGAAAAATTGCTAAAAATATATTCTATTTTTTCATCCATTTCAACTCTTTTGCTGTCAGATAATACTTCATCACATTTAAGATGAGCATACAAAAGAGCGGGCTCAATTTCTTCATCAAACTTTTTATCTAATTGCAAAAATGCCCATATATCTTTTTTGTTATTTAACTTACCTTCAAACTTTTTAAATTGTTTTAAATAATTGTCAACAAGGGCAAGTTTTTGATAAAACTCTTCATCATTTTTACATAGTGGGCTTAAATCCCATTTGTATTTTTCAGCAATTTGCTTTCTCTCTTTCATTAAAACTCCCATTTATATAAATATGATTTATCTTAAAAAATATTTTTCCATGTAAAACTTATTCCATGGTTCCTCATCAACTTGTGGTGGACAAGCAAAGGTCATTTTAACTTTTGTGACTGGATGCAAAAATTCAAGTCTTCCAGCCCAAAGCCCTAAATTTTTTGACATTTTAGTTTTATCCCGGCCGTACTTATTGTCGCCCCAAAGTGGACAATTTATTCCAGAAAGTTGAACACGAATTTGATGCCCTCTGCCCGTTATCAACTTCACCTCTAAAAGCGCATTGTCATCATCATTTGTTTGCAAAACCTTGTAAGATAGTTCTGCTTTTTTTGCGCCAGTATCAGCCATCGTAACAATCTTAACAATATTGTTTTTTTCATCTTTTTTAAGATAATTTAGCAAAGTATCCTGTTTTGCCTGTGGAATATGTGTTGTAATCGCATAATATGTTTTTTGCATCTTGTTTTCGCGTATCTGCTCAGAAAGTCTTCCCGCAGCCTTTGATGTTTTTGCAAATACCATTATTCCGCCAGTTGGTCTATCTAGTCTGTGAACAAGCCCAACATATGCCTCCCCAGGTTTTTCATACTTTTCTTTGATATATTCCTTAACCAAAGTCAGCATATCTTTATCGCCAGATTCATCTGCTTGAGATGGAATATTTTGTGGCTTAACAACAACAATAATATGATTATCTTCAAAAAGTATATTTAATTTTTCTTCCATAACTTCAATCCCCTTGCACCACATGGTAAAACTATTTTTTCTCTTGTAGGAAGCCCAATTTCATCAGCATCTATACCTCCATCTCCAAAAACAAGCGTTAAAATATTTGATAAAACACTTGCTTGCAGGCCAGTTGTGTATGATGAAATAAGCACAAAAAGTGGATTATCTGACAACACCTCTTTTGTTAGTTTTACAAAATCAAACAAGTTGTCCTCAAGCTTCCACATCTCGCCGTTGGTTCCCCTTCCATAACTTGGAGGGTCCATGATGATTGCATCATATTTATTGCCACGTCTAATCTCGCGTTCAATAAATTTTTTGCAATCATCAACGATATATCTTATATTTGTTATGCCATTTAATGTGGCATTTTCTTTTGCTCTTTCAACCATGCCTTTACTAGCATCAACATGTGTTACACTTGCACCAGCTAACGAACAAACAACACTTGCCGCACCGGTATATGCAAAAAGATTTAAAACTTTTATTTGTCTGCCAGCATTTTTGATTGCGTTTGCAATATCGCTCCAATTTACCGCTTGCTCAGGAAAAAGACCAGTATGCTTAAACCCCATTGGTTTAATTGAAAACTTAATATCCCTCCAAGAAACGGTCCACTCCTCTGGCACATGGTTTATATATTGCCACGCACCTCCACCCGTGCTTGAACGAATGTAGTGAGCATCCAAGTTCTTAAATGCGCTCAAACTTGATTGCGCATGCCAAATAACTTGTGGGTCTGGTCTTAATAAAATATACTTGCCCCACTTTTCAAGTTTTTCGCCGTCACCAGTAGCAATAACTTCATAGTCTTTCCAATCTTGTGCAATTTTCATAATATTCCCTTTTTAC
>CADBOH010000026.1 GCA_902796285.1 uncultured Eubacteriales bacterium
AAGCATAACTTGTTCTAAATTAGAGTTGTTTGCAAGTTCGAATAGAGGGGCTATATCGCCGCCGGCGAAGTAAACAACATCAAAATTTTTTATCATATCAAGGTTGCCAGTGGTTAAAGTTACTTCTTGCACTACTGCTCCATTATCCTGCATAAATTTCATGATAAGTGGAGTGTTCATTTGGTTGTGTCCGGTGAGAGTGGAGTTGTTGACAAAGAGTGCATTAACTCCCATGCCAGTGCAGGCTTTTAAAAGATCGTTAAAATTTTGATTTTCCTCTTTATCTCTGTATCCATTGCTTGTTAAAAATAGTTTGCCTTTATACTTTTCATCAATTACTGGCTTTTTAGCTTTCATAATATTTCTCCTTACTAAATAAGTTTAGCACAAAAATAAAAAAAAGGAAATCAATCCTTTTTATTTTTTCTTATTTTTCTTTGAATTTGTGTTTTGTTTATGAAAAATACTCATAATCTTTCCGCAGATCAATATAATCTTTTCGCAGTGCACAATTGAATATTTTTTAAATGCAGCTTTTCCAAAAATAATTAATGATGCAATAACCGCTGAAACAAGCGAAGCGATTAAAATCCCAACAATGTTTGACATGGCGCTTGTTATAAGCATAAGTGATATGCTTGCGCCAGCAGCGCCTGCCAAGATACCACAGATATCTCCAAGTATATCAGCAAATATGCTCGCTACTTTGTTTGCGTTTTTTACTAAAATTATTGCTTCATTTGCTCCGCGAATTTTTCTTGAAGCCATTGCCCTGAAAGGTTCAAGGCTGGCGGCGGTTGCAGCCACTCCAATCATGTCACCAATTATTGATATTATGAGCAAGATTACAATAACTGCAATTGATATTATTAAATTGGCTCTTGAAAGTGTGAGTTCGCTGATGACTCCAAATGCAAAAGATAAAAATAGTGAAACAAACAAAACAATAAGTGGCCATTTCCACCAAATTGCAAATTTTGATTGTTTTTGCTTTGTCTTTTTTTCTTTTTTAATATTTTTCTCTGGCGTTTGAGATTGCTCTGGTTCCAGAACTGTTTCCTCGTTATTTTCAATTAAATTATCGGGGTCCATTTTAATTCCTTTTTTAAATTTAAAAAATATAATGGGCTGACCCATTATATAGGGGTGAAGATAATGTCTTAAGTAAACCTTGCGTCATAGGTTCGGTAGGATTTCCCAGTTTCGCACTTTGCGTCACCGCAAAAAGCAGTTTCCTTTTAAGCGAAGCATTTCACCGAATCGCCACTTAGAACACACTATAATCCTTAAAACATCTGAAAAAATCAACAGTCTAGAAGTTTTCCTTGGCAACGCTAAATGTTATTAGCTTTTTTTGCAGAAATAATTTCATAAGCAGATACATTAACCATTCGGCCGAGAAGACTAATGTATGTTTGATACTTAATCCCGGTGTTTCCACTCAAAGCAGGCTACAATGCACGCAGCTCTTACCACATGCAGGTTCTTCCCAGAGAGTACAGGTTTAGTCCAGCACCCTGTTGGGTCTCCACGATAATTGGGTAGGGTTCTATATGCCGTTATAGAGCTCCCAAAAATCTTAACTTCCAGCACCAGCCCCAGTTTGGGCAACCAAAGCCAGCACCAGAAACTTCACAGATTTGCCCGGCGACGCTATAAACTTCGTCTTCCTAACAAATAGAATTGACTAGAATACTGCATCTTCACGGATATATTATAGCACTGTTTTACAATAAAAGCAACTAAAATTTTTTTTGACCCCGCATATTGCATTTTAAGTGGAGTTGTGTTATAATTTTTTAAGAGGTTGAGATGAAAGATATAGATATTGAAAAGGCAATAAACAATTTATGTGATAGCGAGAAATTTCGTTTGCTTTATAGAATAGAACTTGTTGACTTAAACAAAAAACTTTCTGGCGTGCTTGCAAGATGTGGGGTGAAGGGAGAAAACTATTCTACAAAGAGAAGAGAAATTTATCATGCATTTTTTGATGAGGGTGGTAAAAACGCAGGTAACTACAAACAAATGGAGATTAGGCTTGCAAACTTAAAGGGTTCAATTAGTGAGTATTTTAATGCCAAAACCATGTTTGCCTTTGCTTTGTTTGTTAATGTTTTGGTAAAAGAATTTGATTTAAATAAAAATTTTAACTTATCTTTATTAACAGCCCTTAAAACTTTAAGAAAGTATTTCAAAACTGAAGAGCTTAAATTTAAAGATATGCCTGTGAAATTGGACGTAAAGGCACTTTCTACAGAGCAAAAGACAGAACTTAAACAAAAGCTTATGGAGTACTTTAATGTTGGTGAGCTTTTTTACAATTTATACTATGATGCTGAGGTTGAAAAAGAGATCAAGAAAAAAGGCGGAGATGAAGAAAACTGTTAAATTAAGCCCGATCACATACGGGCTTTTCTTATGCAAAAATATTTTTGTAAAAAATTAAATAATATTTTACAAAATTAAAAATTTATGTTAGAATATGTAAAAAAGAGGTGAAAGATGAAGGATACATATTCTCAACTATCAACAGAATATCTTATGAAACTTGGGTTTCATATTGGTTTTATTGGATTTGACTATTTAAAAGAGGCGATTGATTATTGCCTTGAAGACCAAGGGCTGTTAGATTGTATTACAACCAGACTTTATCCAATGGTGGCGAAGAGGTTTGGAGTAAAAAATGCTGTTGTTGAGAGGGGAATACGGAATACAATTGAAAGGGCATATAAGGGTGGCGGACTGCTTGAAATAAATACACTCTACAACAAAGTGATTTATCAAAACGATTTTAAGTTTTCGAATAGTGAGTTTATTGCGCTTATGGTGTATAGAATTAAATTGGATATTGCAAAAAAAGAGTTGGCAAAGAAATATAACATTAAACTGCCAGACGAGGATGATTAAAAATAAAAATAAAATTTTGTTGTTTGTTTGCTAAAAATATAAAAATATGGTAAAATAACTTTTAGTTAAGGAGTTAAATATGGCAAACGTAATTAGAAATATGAATTTTAAACCAATTTTAGAAAAAGTAAAGTATGACAGACTTGCTGAACCAGATGGCAATGATACAATCAATATGCGAGTTTGGGATGAAATCAAAGTTGAAAGACTTAGATCTGATGCTGTTAAGGTTGTTTTGCAAAGAAATGTTAAACCAGAGCCAGAATGTATTTTTGGAATTGAAGTTGCTCTTGGCGTTGAAGTTCTTGTTAACACAGCTGAATATGATAATCTTGCAGACCCAGTAGATTATTTTAAAGATAGCGCTGTTGCTAGAGTACTTGCAAGTACAGTTGCTCTTATTATGGCAGAGCTTACTCAGCACTCACAAATTGGGTCAATGATCACAGCCCCAGTTGTTCAATTACCACAGTAAATTAAGAGGGAAGTATGTTGCTTATTATCTTTTTGTCAGTAATTATTTTGTTCTTTTTGTTTGTTGTTGCTAGTTTTTTCCTTATGTTGAAAGACTATAAAATTAATGCAGACAATCATGTTTTTCGAGTACATAATATTGGCAGCAAGCTTTGTATATATGTTGATGAAAAAGAAAAGATTGAGTCACTTGGACCAAATCTAATCGAGGGCACTCAGTACAAGGTTGAAGTTGAGGATAACGAATATTTAGTAAAATGTAAAACAAATAAATTTGGTAATGTTATGCGTGTTGAAATATACAAAGATGGCAAGATAATAGCTGATAATGGCAAAAAACTTAAAGAAAATAAAAAGGCTGGCGAGTAATGCCAGTTTTTTTGTAAAAATTTTTAAAATCAACAAAAAATCATTGACAAACAAAAAAAAGTTTGCTATTATATCATTGCAATCATTGAGATTGAAGATATTCCCCAGTAGCTTGAGTGGTGGAGCGAACGGGTGGACGCCAAGGACGAAGTCCTGCGTATGAAGCTAAGCGAAATTAAACCGATAGGAGGTTAGTAGCCGAGCGCACCACAAAATAATTAATATTCCCCAGTAGCTCAGTGGTGGAGCGCTCGGCTGTTAACCGATAGGCCGTAGGTTCGAATCCTACCTGGGGAGCCAAAAAGACTGAGCAATCAGTCTTTTTTTGTAGATATTGTAGTTGGCCTATCGGTTAACAATCGAGAAGCCTAAGTTCAGTCTAAATATAATGCCGTAGGTTCGCCCCTTGTCGGGCAGGCCGCGAGCAAGTCGCTCCCGGCTTTGGCTACAAACAATCATACGAGATTGTTTGCTTAACGCGTCGCCCCTACCTGGTGCCCAAAAAGACTGAGCAATCAGTCTTTTTTTGTTATATATTTTTGCACAATGTATTGTTGTTTATTAGGCTTAGCTATAAAAGTTTGTTTATCTAATAATAAATATAGCAAGCAAGAGTGGCGGTCCGGGTTCCCTGAAAACTTTGTTTTTAGGGTGACAGTGGCAGACGCGCAGGTTTCAAAACCTGCGTAAGAGAAAAATGTTGTGTGAAAATTTGAGAAGGTTATGCAAGAGTGGCGGAATGGCAGACGCGCAGGTTTCAGATGCCTGTGGTGGTTAAACATCGTGTGGGTTCAAATCCCATCTCTTGCACCAAATTATTTAAATTGAAAGTGTGATATGATATATGTAAAACATAGTAGGGATATGGGCCCTACTTTTTATTTGACTTAATATTGATTTCGGTGTTATACTTTTAATAGATAGGGGATAATATGAAAATCTTTTTAAATAGTCAGGGCTTTATTTCTATTCGAAAGAAAGGGGAAAAGGTTGGAACAGTAATTGATGAAAAAAATCACTTTTTGCAAAACCTTAAAGATAGTATAAAAAAGTATGATTTATTTGTTTTAGTTTGCAACAATCCAGATGAATATGAAAGAAATGACAGAAGTGCATTTTTTATTGCTCAGGCCTTTAACAGACAATTGGCAAAATTTAAAGAAGTGGTTGTTCTTGATGGGAGAAATGAGGATAAGTCAAAAGAGTATCTTTCAAATGCAGACTTTGTTTTTCTCTGTGGCGGGAAGATAGAGTGCCAAAATGAGTTTTTAAAAAAGATAGAATTTAAGAAAAATATAAACCAAAATGCTGTTGTTGTTGGAGTTAGTGCAGGGGCAATGAATCTTTGTGAGTTCGCATACAACTATCCAGAAGACATCACAGAACTAAATAACAAAAAATGGATAAGTGGGCTTGGGTATAGCGACAAAGTGATAATCCCTCACTTTAAAAGGTGGAAGGGAAACATGTATCACCCAAGGCACTACAATCTTTTAAAAAAATGGTTTTTACCAGATAGTTACGAAAAAGAATTTTTGTGCTTACCTAACGGGTCATATGTGATGATTGATGAAAGAAAAGAAACACTTTATGGCAAGAGCTATTTAATAAAAAATGGAGCGATGCAAAAGATTTGCGAAAATGAAAAAAGTTTAAGGAGATAACATGGGCGTTTTTGAGTGGTTTTGTGGTCCGGTTCCAGAAGGTATGGAAATCAAGCAAGTTTATGGAGTTTTATTTAACAAGGATGGACGAACTTTGATTAGGGAAGAAGTCTGTGAAGATAAAAAAGTTTATGGACTCGCGGGCGGAAAACCAGAAAAAATTGATAAAGATATGTTTGATACACTTCGAAGAGAAAGTATTGAAGAAGTGAATACAACGTTAAGTGAGATATACTATCTTGGGTACCAAACGGTAAACGAAGGTAATGGTGTTCCTGTTTATGCTCAAGTGCGAATGATTGCCTTGATAGATGAGGTAGGACCTATTGCCCCTGACCCTGATAATGGCAAAACATATGGGCGACTTCTTACCACGCCAAAAAAGGCTATCAAATATTTGAATTGGAGTGAGGCGGGCTGCCAAATGATAGGGGATGCAGAAAAGCTTGCAAAAATCAAATTTAAATTTAAAAATTCAAATAATAAAGATGAATATGTTTAAAAAATAATAAATAAAAAATAGAAGCAGGACGGCTTCTATTTATTTTTTTGCCAACTTGGCAAAACCGTGAATTCCCTTTGATTTAGGTATTTTAAATTATTTTTGAAATTATTAAATTTTAAATAATAACAATGTAATTTTTGAGTTTTTTCTTTAAATTTTTTATTTGTTTCATTTTTTCCATATTTTCCATCACCAATTATTGGATGATTTAAATATGCAAGGCTTGCTCTAATTTGGTGTGTTTTGCCGGTAATAAGTTCACATTCTACAATACTTGAACTTGGGTTTGATTTTATTGTATTAAAAATTGTTTTGATTTTAACTGACTTTTTTGTTGGTTTTTCATATATTTTAACTTGACTTTTTTGCTCGTCCTTTTCAAGATATGCCATCATAAGATAGTTTTTGTAATTTGTTGGCCCAACAACCTCGGCAAGATATTTTTTTATTACATCATGATTTTTAAATGCCGCATTAAGTTCTTCCTGCGATGTTTTATTTTTTGCAAGTATGGTTAGCCCAGTAGTATTGCGATCTAATCTATGCACAGCGAGAGCTTTGAGTTTTGAACACAAACTATTTTCGCCCTCAATCTCAATCCCAGTAGGTTTGTTTACAATTAAGATGTTTTCATCTTCAAACACAATTTCAATGTTTTGCGCGGTTAAAGCATTGTTATCATAAAACACAGTGATTTCATCCCCAGCGTCAACCATAACATTGTCTTTTACTTTTACTTCCTCAATCCTAACATCTTTGTTTCTTAATAGTTTACTTGCATAGGCATATGAAAATCCTTTGCCAGTTAAGATGTTTAAAAGTTTATCTTTTTTTTCTGCCTTAAAAATCAATTTTTCCATGAAAGTATTTTACAACATTTTCAAAAATTTTTCTATCATTTTTTGTTTGTTTTTTGAATATAGTTACACAAGAGGTGATTTATGAATAATATTCTGCACATGGAAGGTGAAATGTTAAGGATAAAGGGGGCTACAAAAGTAATTTCTTCAACTCAGTCACAGGCTGCTGTTGAAACTAAGGAGTGCCTCATTGTTGTAAGCGGAAGCGAAATTGAGGTAAAAAGACTAAACTTGGATGAAGAAGATATTGAACTTAAAGGAAAGTTTTCTTCAATTAAGTTTTCACCGCTAGGTGCAAAAAAACAACCACTCTTAAAGAGAATTTTTAAATAGAGGGTTACATGCTTTATCCAACCGCAAATCAATCACTAATGATTTTTTTGATTTTTATTTCTGGCGTGATATCGGGGGTTTTATTTGACCTTGCAAAGATGTTAACTTTCTTGTCGGGCAAAGATAAAGCCTCTAAAAATATATTTGAGTTTTTTGCCACAATACTTTCGTTTGCGATATTGTTTACTATAAATTTAAAATTTAATTATGGGCAGTTTCGATTATATGTTATAGCCATCTTTTTAGCGAGTTTGTTTGTTGAACAATTTTTATTTAAAGTTTTGTGGACAAAAGTGATAAAAAAGTGTTATAATAACTTTGTAGAAAGATGGAAAAAGAAAGGAAAAACAAAATGATGAATATCCTTTTGTGGGCGGGTCTTGGCGCGCTTATCCTTTTTGTTGTGATTACTGCAATTGTTTTAAATTTTAAAAACAAAGAAAAAGATGAACTAAATCAAAAAAATGACATTGTCAAACCATCGCAAAGCATTATTAGAATAATTGATTAAAAGCTGAAAAACCTTTCAGCTTTTTTTGTTTTTGTTTAGGTGAGCGGTCTACAAAAGTAAAATTAATATTAAATAATAATATTAAAGACCTTAAAATCGTTTGGTGAGTCGGTTAAAAAAATGTTATTATGTAGATAATAATGGATGAGGTAAAACATGAAAAAGAAAATTATTATCGGTTTAGTTTTTTCAGCAGTTGCCATGGCGGGATTTGCAGGATGTAAAAATAATTCCACCATTAAAGCAAATTTTGATGAAAATGAATACATATTTTCTGTTAACCAGCAGGTTAACTTTTATGATAATTTAACAGCGCAGGGTGTCAAAAAATCAGACATCTCTTTTGTCTCATCAAATGAAGATGTTTTGGCTTTAACTGAAAATGGATTTTTAGCAAAAGCATCTGGTGAAACTTATCTTCTTGCAAAATACAAAAATTCTACACTTGCATCCGTTAAAGTTGTTGTTCGATATAAGTTTGCCTCACCAAAAAACTTTATCATCAATCAAGAAAATGGCGTGTTAACATGGGATAATTCATATGCAGTAATCGGCGGTGAGAAGGAATACGCGACTGACTATAAGATTGCGATAATGGATATTGCAGATGGCGACACTGATAAAGAATATGAATATCAGGATGTTGAAGGCAATAGTTTTAAATTTGAACAGGCTGGCAGCTACCGTGTAAATGTTGTAGCTAAGAGCAATTCAAAATATATTGAAGACTCACTTGCAAGCGATAGTTACGATGCCTTTTATAATGCAATGGGGTTAGTGCAAAACTTACGCCTTACTTATGAAAGTGGTTTAAATGGAGATGCAACTTTTACTTGGGATAGCAAAGATAATGCTACATATGATGTTTATATCAATGACATTAAGGTGGTTGAAGATAGCAGTGAAAATACTTTTACAACTGATTTTTCTTCATACACAAGCCAGAGTCAAGTCAAACTTGAAATTGATGCCAAAGATCAATTAAATCAAACTTCACATACTAGAAGCAAGTTCTTTATTTCAAAATTTGCTGCACCAAATGTAAAATACAATTTCAGTACTGGTGATGGGTTTTTGTCATGGGATAACAATTCACCATTTGGTTATACAATTTATCCTCAAGGCGATACAGGTCATTATGACTATGAAATCTTAAATGGATTTGATAATGGGTTGCATGAATTAACTTTTGTTGCAAATGGCGGACAGAATGAAGAAGGCTTTTTCTTAACTAGTGATCCATCTCAAAGCATCACAGTAGCAAAACTGGCAACCCCAAACGTTAATATAACTTTTGCAGAAGGCAAGGCAATACTTGGTTTTGCAAATGATGAATACATAAAACGTTATAAAATTTCATACGCGGGCGGAGGAACTCGAGTTGTAAATGTTTCTGGCGGTATGGATTATGAATTAAACTTATCAAACTTAGTTGCCGGACAATATACCTTCTACATCTGCGCGCTTCCAACAATTTCTGGAGGAGCAGTTACGCCATACACAATTGGTGATTTGTCTACAACAAACGTTATTAACTCTGATGATTTTGCATTTAACTTTTATGTATTAGAAGAAATTGAAAACCTTACTCACGGGTTTGATAACCTTGGCAATTCAGTGATATCTTTTGATAGTATCCCAAATGCAAACAAGTATAATGTTACTGTAAACGGAGAAAGTTTGGCTATTGACAATGAAAATGCACATACGGAAAATGGACGTACAAGCATTACATTGCCAAAAGCACTAAAAGATATCCAGCCAACAAATAACAAATATGAGATAACCGTTGAGGCATATAGAAATGAAGGAGATTCAACTCACTCAGTTGCCACAAAGACACTTGAAATTCTTCCAGTATCAACTGGTGGAGAATACAATAATGGCGAACTTGCTTGGTTGAACGATAACAATTTTGCAGAGTATAACTATGCAATCTTTTCCACAAACAATCTGTTTGAAGAGCAAAGCAAAATAGATGAGGGAACAACAGGTGAAAAATTTGTTGCAAAGAATTTGGAAATTGGATATTACACATTAAAGGTTATTACAAAGTCTAACAATTACGACAAGTATTTGGATTCAAACTATTACGATGAAGAAAACATTTTGGTAAAAAATCTTAAAGTTACAACAAAACTTGACGAGCCGAATGTTGTTTTAAAAGAAAATAATGGGCAATATACTTTGGAAATTGACAAGGTGGAATATGCCGAAAAGTATAAAGTATTTATTGATGATACTGTACTGACACCATCAATTGTAACTGATCAAACTTTGCAAAAAATTGTTTATCCAATTAATGCAAATTTGTTTGGCACAGTTAAAACTTATACTGTTAAAATCGTTGCATCAGTTGTAAATCGCGATAGCAGTTTGTATCTTGATTCTAATGAAAAAGTGCTTTTTGTTACAAAATTGCCTGCACCAGAATATGCATTTGAAAACATTTATGATACAAAGGGCTTAAAAATAGAAGAAAGATTGTCATCAACAAAAGATGTAAATGCAAATGCCGTTTACATTGATGGAGCGTTAATGCTAAACGAACAATTTAATGTTAAGGATTTGGATTTAGCATTTAACATTTCGCTTGTCAACAAAGCTAGAGAGCATGAGGAAGATGAATATTTTATTGATAGCACATCGCTAAACATTAATTGTGTTAGGGTTGCTTCGCCAACAGACATTTCATTTTTGGATGGATATATTTCATTTGTAAGTGCTGATCACAACAATATTGATGAATATTATTTGACAATAAATCTTGTTCGTGATTATGGGGCTTACAAGGCTGGATGCACCATTTTAAAGGATGAATTTGTAGTTCAAGATGGAAGAGTATACATCAATTATGCAACAATGTTAAATCATTTTAGCGATGAGGATTTCGTTGCGGCATTAGTGGATGCAAACAAGGCTGAAATTACAGTCGCTGCATCATTTATGGATGGTTCTAAAACGGCTGAAAATGGAGAGGGAGAAATTTTAAATTATCTTCCTTCTAAAGAAAGTGCTACACTTTCTGTGGAAAAACTGGTTGCACCAGAAATTAGTTTTGATAAAGATACACAAGTTTTGAGCTGGCAAACTTACGGCCAATATGGTGAAAACAATAATATAACATTCTCAATTTTTGTGAATGACGTTAAGGTTAAATCAAATTATGTGGCTACAAGTATCAACCTTAGCACCCTTGCTTTGTCAGAAAATGAGTTGCTTGGGGGAGTAACTATTAAAGTAGAGGCAAACAACTCAAAATATATTACATCCGATAAGTCAAACCCAATAGATATAACAAAACTTTCAAGAGTAGACGGAATTAGAATATCAAAACTTGCAAACAACTGGCAGGCAAGTGTTGACATTGCTCAACCTGGCGTGCAAGCACTTGAAGTTAATGGCAGTTTAATTAATGTTGATTCCTCAGTTGCGACTTTTGAACTTGATAACTCACAAACAAGTTATAGCCTTCAATTTATATCAAAGAAGGTTGGTGATAGATACTACATCAATTCAACTGTTACAAATGTGCAAATGGTGGATTTGTCAACATTATCATTTGAGGCTTCACTTAACGACGACGATCAAATTGTTTACAATGATTTAAGCGCAGGTTTTAATGCACAAACAAATCCAATTGTTTATTCAGCGGTTATTAATGATAGTCACGCGATTACTCTGGGCGCAGAGCCTCTATCTTTGCAAGAGATAGAAGAACAAATTGGTGTTACGCTTGATGGCTATGTATCAATTAAAGTGATTTCACGAACTCAGGATTATACAACTATAGTAAACTCTTCTTCGAGAATTTGCTATGGAGAAATAAGTTCAACTATTTCAACTGAAAAATTAGCATCTATTGATGAAGTTAATGTTCAGGCTATGTATGACACAAATTTAACTACACAACTAGACCAAAAATCAAATGCGTATGCATTTATGAGTTGGAGAAATGCTTGGGGTAGTACATCAAACCTTAGGTTTAGTATTCAAATAAATGACAATGCTCCATTTGAAGTTACTGCTGGGGATGTTGCAGAGAATTATAGTTTTGCTTTTGGTGGTAGTGATGCAGAGTTAACTATTAAAAAAGATTTGCTTACCGAGGATGAAAATGTTGTAAAGATTATTGCTAAAAGATCGCAGATGATTAATTCTGAAGAATTTGTAACAACAATTCAAAGATGTATTTTTACAACAGAAGCTGTCAGCACTCAAGTAAGTGGCAATGGGATTTTGACAATTACAAGTGATTACAACTACGACTATGTTGTTCAAGTTGCAATCAATGGGGTTTCAACAGAAACAGTAGTCACTGGCAATCAATTAGATCTTATGCAAAGTGGGTTTTTAGGCGATAAATATGGCCAGTATACTATAAAAATAATTCCATTTGACCCGGCAGGGGAAATTTTGCCATCACTTCAATATCGTCAAATAACCGGTGAAAAGATACAGGGTATTGAGAGCGCTTTAATTGATGAACTTGGCAGAGTTGAACTTAAAATCTATGGCGCAGATGACAACAATCTTGAATGGATTGTTCGCGCAGAAAATATTACAAAATCATTTAATCCAACAAAAGATGGGGATGCTTTCTATATTTCACTAATCGATATCGTAAATCTGTTTAAAAGCGATATTCAACTTCTGTCACAGAATTATACTTTTGAATTTAATGTTAGAAAAGCAAATTCTGTTTATGGTGACTGGAAGAATGTTGAATTTGCATACAATACTACCGAGTCAACAACAATCAATGCTACAGCACAATTAAAATCTGGCAAACTTGGGCAAGACTATTTGATTTTTAACAATATTCCGGACACATTGAGTTTTGCAGTAATAATAGTCAATAATGAAACTACAAAAACAATCTATGTTTCCGCTGATGAAATCAAAGGGTATTGGAAAGAAAATGAAAAAACCTTCACACAGGATATTTCTTCTGGTGATGGCGTGCAAGAATGTTATGCACTTTCTCTAAACACAATTTTAGCTGATTTTGATAGCGGAGATTTTGCTATCTACTTCTCAAGAATGAGTCAAAATGGAACTACTATTATTCAATACAATCAATGCAAGGTTGAAGTTTATAAGTTTAGTACTGTAAGCGACATAACTATTGATACAAATTTCTTAAAATGGGATTGGCTAGATCAAGAACATAGCCCAACATCTTATCTTGTTGAGTTTTATATTGAAGATGCCCAAACGCCTTCAATAACAGTTGAATCATTTGTAAAGAGTGTTGATTTGCGTACTGTTGGGCTGGCAGTTAACACAAATTACAAATTGTCAGTCACTGCAATATCAAGTGAAAACGACAAAGTTTCATCAAACAAGAAACGTCGTGACAATGATTTTAAAAGATACTCTGTTCTTCCATCAATTGTTTTAAAAGATGGCAAGATAATGTTTGATGAAGATGAACTTCTAACAAATTATGGTGAAAAACTTAATGTTTTTAACACAATTGAATTGTACTTGACAGAAATTGAAAAGCCTAATTATGAAGATAGAAGCGAGGAATACAAAACAATATTTGGTGAAAAATCGCTTGCAACTGTGCTTGGGGACACAATGTCAACATTTACACCATTTTATAGAACGCTATTCTCTTTTGAGAAGGCAGCCGTAAAACTCGAGTTTACAAGAAAAGAAGGTGGGGCTATAACTTCTCAAAAATATATTGTAACAGTAGCACTTTTCAATTTGATTCCAAAATTAAATATTATAGATAAATTAGTTGATTACGTGGATAGCATTGGTTCAACTGATCAAGAAGTTGCGCTTAAAAGATTGGCTACAATTTTAAATGTATCAAGCCATGGAGTTGGAAGTGATACATTACTATTAGATGACTTTGGAGTTAAAATACCATCAGGACAATACATTGTGAAGGCTTATAGGTGCAATGAGTACATCAACACTCCATATGAAACAATTTTAAATACAACAAATGTAGAGTCTGATGCTATTACATTAAATACAGATTTAGAGCTTACTGCTGCTCCAAACACAACATTCTCAACAAAGGCAAATATTGAAACTGGCAGAAATGAGTATTTTGCAAAATTAACTGCTGTTAAC
>CADBOH010000027.1 GCA_902796285.1 uncultured Eubacteriales bacterium
GCATCAGTTTCAACATTAAAAGGATCAACAAAGTTTGGATCCACCCCAGCAGTAACATCACTTGAAAGCATGATTGAGTTTGCAAGCGCTCTTCTTAGTGCAAGTTCACTATACTGCCCACTCATATTCAAAATTTCAGCAATGCAATTTTCAAAGAATCGGCTTTGCATCCCCGTTGCACCCATACTGCCGATTTCTTCTTTATCAACCAAAAGGTTCACAACACCATATTCTGGATTTTCAACTTTAAAAACCGCCTGCATACCTGTATAAGCGCAAACTCTGTCGTCCTGGCCATAACCCAAAATCATGCTGTTATCGAGGCCTAAATTTTTTGCTTTCCCCGCAGGCACAACCTCAATCTCGGCAGAAAAGAAATCTTCTTCTTCAACTCCGTTTTTCTTTAAAATATCAAGTATATATCCCTTAAATTTGTTTTTATCCTTAGTTGGATCACCAATATTACCAGCGATGACATTAAGTTCTTCCCCTCCAACCGGTTTTCTATCCCTGTTTTCAAGATGTGGCAAAAGATCGGTGATTGCAAATGCATTATCCTCACCTTCGCCCAACACAAAATCTATTTTTGAGCCATCTTTTTTTACGACAACTCCATGCAGTGCAAGAGGAATAGCAAGCCATTGATATTTTTTTATTCCACCATAATAATGTGTATCAAGCATACAAAACCCTTGACTTTCATAAAGAGGTTTTGCTTTGAGGTCAAGTCTCGGCGAGTCAATATGAGCACCAATAATATTAAGCCCCTCTTCAACTTTTTTCTTGCCAGCAACATAAAGCACAATGCCTTTATCCATATTTACTGAATAAACTTTATCACCAGGCTTAATTTTTTCATTTTTTTCAATTTTGCTTTTAAGTGAAACAAAGCCATGTTTTTCGGCCTCACTTATTGCGTACTTAACACACTCTCTTTCAGTTTTGCAATTTGAAATAAATTCTCTATATCCCCTGCAAAAATCTTCTACTTCATTTCTTTTTTCACCTTGATAATTTTCCCAAATATTTGTCCTCATATTTTCTCCTTATAAATTTATTATATCACAGCCGCTATTTTTATCCCAAAAAAATATTAAATAAAAATTTAATTAATTTAATTTTTTTTATAAAAATTTGACATAAAACTAAAAAACAAATATAATTTTAACAATTTTAATAAAGTGTTTTTTTGTTGTCAATATTGACTTTGTTGCTAGAATCTTATATAATCATAGAAGGAGACAATAAAATGGCCATTTCTATAAGAGACTTATTAAATAAAGATTTATATGATGTTAATGATGTATATCGTACAATTTTAAAAATCAATAAAGAACTTAAAAGCCAACAATTTGAAATTTTAATACTTGAACTTATTGATAAAACTTATATGCTTCAGCACTATGTTTCAAATGTTAATGCACTAAATCAAATTTCAAACGAAAACATTAAAAAAGCAGAAAATTTGCATGCTGATACATCCACAATTATTAAAGACCTCAAGTTTGTTCTGCAAAAAATGGAGGCGGCCAAAAGTTCAGCGAAAATAAGAGAGCCCTACATGAAAAAAATTGAACAAGAAGTTTCTTCTCTTTCAAAAGCATTAAAATTAATTGAAGTAAGGTTTGAAAAATTTTCACCGTTACTAAAAAAAGCACAGGAACTTATGCTCGACAAAGAAATGCAAGAAATTTTCTACGATATTTAAATTTAAAAAGTTAATACTTGCAGCTCAGCAATATTACTAAAAATTTGTTTTTCTCGTATTGATCAATTTTATCAAAAAACTCTAGCACAAATGCTAGAGTTTTTATTCGCCATCTACACACTTATTGTAAGCATGAAGATCTAAATTGTCGCTTACAACTTTTATTGATTTAACATTATCAAACATGGCACAGATAAAGGCAAGTTCCATATCAAAAACACATGGCTCCTTTATCTCTGTTTTTGTAACAAAATCCGTTGATGTGTAGCAAGTTATATCACTTTTTGAAAAATCAACCGTTTTGCAAATTTCCTCATCATATTCAACCACTTCATGTAACAGCCTTGACGAGCCAACAACAACCCTTTCACCAACCTGCAAATGGTTTGATCCTGCATAACCAATATTTACAATTTCCTCATTTCGCGCAACATTTTTTAGCGCTCTTATCACGTTGACTCCGCCAATACCGGTTACTACAATTGGATAACCTTCATAGCCAAGCTCACTCACCAATTTTCTTTCATTATTTGATGCAATCACAACAAGCATATCCCCTCCTAATTTTGATTACTTTTTATTCATCTTTTATCAAACAATTTTCTTTTATCCTTTCCCACGGAAAATCTTCGCGCCCAAAATGCCCAAAACATGCAGTTTCTTTAAAAATTGGCTTCAAAAGTCCTAGCTCCATTATAATATTTGCTGGGCTAAAATCAAAGTTATCTTGAATAAATTTGCAAATTTTTTCCATAGAAATTTTATTTGTATTAAAGCACTCAACATATATTGATATTGGCTTGGCCATGCCAATACCATAGCTTACTTGAATTTCACATTTGTCTGCAAGTGCATGAGCAACAACATTTTTTGCAACGTATCTTGCGTAATATGCCCCAGATCTATCAACTTTTGTTGCGTTTTTACTTGAAAAACATCCACCGCCAACTCTTCCTACTCCACCGTAAGTGTCTACAACAATTTTTCTGCCAGTGCACCCACTATCACCATAACTGCCCCAAATAGTAAACTTTCCACTTGGATTGATAATATAGTTGGTTTCAACCAAGTATTTTTTATACTCCTCCAAAACAGGAAGCAAAACTTTTTCTTTTATAGTTTTTTGTATTTGGTTGTTATCAAGGTCCTTATCATGAGAAACGCTAATTAAAATTGTAGTTATTTCTTTTGGCAGGTTTTCGTCATATAAAACAGAAACTTGACATTTTGCATCAGCAAAATAATTCTTGGTTTGTCTTCTAAACTCATCATATTTTTTCATGATTTTATGTGCTATTAGTACTGGCAGCGGCATGTATTCCTTGGTTTCGTTTGTAGCATATCCATAAACCATGCCTTGATCGTTTGCACAAACTTCTTCCCTCACAACCGCTTGATTTATATCCGGGCTTTGATTGCTAATTTCTTTTATAATCTCAAAGTTTTCTTTATATCCAATATCTTTTAAAACTTCAAGTGCAATTTTGTCATAGTCAATGTTTGCATTTGTAGTGGCTTCTCCATATACAAAAAGTTTATTGTTTTTAATGGCACATTCCACTGCCATTTGACTATTTGGATCCTGTCTCAATGCCTCATCTAAAAAAGCATCTGCAATCACATCACATGTTTTGTCTGGATGCCCAATATTTACTGACTCACTTGTAACAATTTTTATGTTTTTCATTTTCTTCTCCTTATTTCTTAAATTTTGATAAATAAATTTTGCATTGTATTGAAGATGCACATTCAATAAGTTTGTCTATTTCTTCGTTTGACATTTTATTCAATATCTCTTCTCTTTCTTCTCTTGTTTCATAATCTTCATAAAATTTTTCTAATGCATCCATAACCTTATCTTCTTTTTCCTGTTCCATCTGTTTTTCTGTCTTTTTGTTCATAATCCCTCCTACATTTCCACAAATAGTGCAAGAAAAAACCCATCGAACGATGGGTTAAATATTTTTTCAGTTATCCCATCGATCAGCCTTTAGCACCTTGCATAAAGCAGGTTGCTGTGTGGTCAAAGGGGCTGTCCCTCGCACACTCTTTATGGATATTTTTATTATATATTATTTAACAAAACAAGTCAATAAAATTAATCATTTTCTATTTCTTGATCTTGCTCGGCGTTGATAAACGGCATTATTTGTTCAAGATCTGTTACATTATCAACTACTGCATGCCACTTTGTGTTATCTTCAAAGTTTGCCCCGTCTGGATTTATGCATATAGTGTGACATCCAGAAAGGTATGCCCACTCATCATTACCACCATTGCCAACAAAGTATAAATCATTGGCATTTGAATTTGTTTTTGTCTTAAACTCTTCAATAAACTTAGCCTTACCTTCAAAATCATATGAAGTTCCTGCAATTCTTGTAAGTTTACCTTCATCGTCAAACACAAAAACGTTTGCCATAAGCACATCAACATTATTTACCGCACTGCCGATAACGTCTTCAATAACCTCGATAATGTTTCCGCTTACAATAAATATTTTAAATCCTTGGCGTTTTAATTTAATAAATGTTCTTCTTACGCCGCCAAGAAGTTGTATCTCGCTAGCAACTTCCTTTAACATTTGTCTTGTCATGCCTCTTTTCATAAAGGCTTCACATGTTAAATCACACCACTGTTGATGCGTAATTTTGTTGTCCATGTAGTTTTTGTAAAGTTGTCTATAATAAGAGCCCTTTCCAATATCATAGCCAAGTCTTTCCCAAATTCTTTTCCAAACATTTTGGCCCTTGTGTGTTAGCGTTCCATCAAAATCAAAAAATACTGCTTTCATTGTTGCTCCTTAAGTAATTTTTGTTTATTTTAAAAGGGAGCCCCATCGCAAGGATGGGGATTTGCCATAGCATGAAAAACATTTTTTAGATGAAAAATTCACCTTTTATCTATGGCATAAATACTATAACACAATTTTGCCAACTTGTAAATACCTGTTTGCAAAATTTTATTTGATTTTTAGCCCATCTTTAAAAGCGTTACCAACTTTTTCACCTATTAATCGATAACTATTTGTTAACATATCAAAAGAAATAAAGCCAATCTTCTCAACATCAATTTTACCATTTTTATCAAGATATTTTTCATCAACAGATGCATTTACAATTTCTCCAATAAGCGTGCCATCTTCAAATGATTTTACAGTGCACTCGAGCGTAAGTGGATACTCTTCAAATAATGGTGCATCAACAAATTTTGACTTTACTGGATGAAATTTTGCTTTTGCAATTTTATCTTCCTTATTGCCAGATACAATTCCAAAATAATCAGATTCAACCACATTGTCTTTTGTCGCAAAACTTAGTGTAAACGCCCTTTTCAGTTCAAGATTTTTTGTGGTTTTGTGTGGAGACAGTGAAACAATAACTTCATTATAATCATATACTCCACCCCATGCAGCATTCATAAGATTTGCCTTGCCATTTTCATCATATGTGCCAATCATCAACACTGGCAATGGCATAAAGTTTAATTTTTTGCCTAGATCTTTTCTCATAAAATCCTCCTACGCCTATTTTAACAAAATTGAATGAAAAAACAAAAAATTTTTATATCTTTTTTAAATATCTTTGCTTGCAAGCGCAGCGTTTGTGTAACTAAGGTCACCGGTAACTTCTTTTATTATCTTGATGTTTTTTGGATAGTCAACTTCTTGATTTTCATCTTTAAGTTCAATTTCCATAATAGCTTTATCTTTCCAATTTGGAAAAACATCAATTTCAAAATACTGGTTTTTATAAACTAAGCAGTATCTGGTTTTTCTTATTTGTTTTTTGCTTGTATCAGCATCTAAAAGAAGTTTTAAGTATTCATCTTTTGTAATCTTAATTTCTGTTTCAAGTCTTTTAATGTCACTAATCCGCTTTTTAGTCGTTTTTGTGTATGAAAAAGCGCCATTTTCACCTCGCTGCCTAATTCTCACCTCGCTTTCACCATCGCTTTTAAGATAAGTTTGTATTATTTCAACTTTTTTGCAATTAGGCATCTTTTCAAGTTGCTTAATAGGAGGATATTCAATTAAAAACTTTCTTTCAATTTCATAAGGCTGACTTAAAAAGCTTGAGATTTCTTCAATAAGTCTGTCAATTTTTTTATTAAAGTCAGTTGAATTATCAATTACTCTCAAATGTGGGTGTCCGGTCCAAGCACTCATAACTTTCCTGTCGTTTTCAATCGCTTCCTCGGCAGTTTCATATCTTGCCTCATTGTTGTAACCATAATATTTTTCTGCCCCAATTGCAGCCGTTACAAGATGAAAAACCGCGTCATAATTATCTCTTAATTTTACTTCATTTGTTTCAAGTTTTCGCATGCAGTTTTCAAATTCCCTTTTTGTCATATATGCGCGACTATCCATTACACCCCTATCACAAACAATCAAAACTTTATCATAATTTAAAATATCTTTTGCCCCGCTTAAAAATATGGCCTCCTTTTCAAGTTGAAGCTTCATTATTAAATATTGAAATTTTTCATAATCTCCAAGTGTCCAAGGCGCGATACCACCCAGAATTAACTCTGTGGCTGTTTCTGGCACCACCAAAACATAATATCCAAGTTTTGAAAACTCCTCTTTTATTCTTTTCATCCCAGTTGATTTGCCAGAACATGGCCCACCAGTAATTGCAATTTTAAAAATCTGTTTTTCATTTTGCTCATCGCCCTTAAGCATTTCGTCAATGCTGATGTTAAATATTTTTGAAATTGCAACTAGTTGATTAAGCGATGGCATCGCATCCCCATTTTCCCATTTGGAGATAGCTTTGTTTGTAACTCCAAGCATGCCAGCCAACTCTTTTTGTGATAACTGCTCACTCTTTCGCATTAAATAGAGTTTTGTGCCAAAAGTATAGTCCTTCATTTTTCACCTCTTTCATTCTCATATTATCATAAAAATCTAATAATTGCAAGAATAAAAGTCGAATAAAAGTAGAACTTTGCTTTGATCTAATAAAAAAGATGTTGATTTATTCAACATCCTTTTACCTAATAATAAAGGTTGAACCTTGACTTTCCCAGTAAATATACATCTGCCCGCTTTGGTAATATGGCGGTGGAGTCAAGTTGCTATAATCTGGATCATATTGTGGCAAACCTGTATCATTCAAGTAATATGAGCCATTGGAAGGCTTTGGTGCTGTTGCAGTAACTTTCATTTCGATATACTTATCATTTACAGCATAATCTTTGCCAAAGTTTAAAAACAATTTTCCACTAATTACCTGTTGATAACTTCCGGTTAAAACCATGTCATCATTTAAAACCGCAATACAAACATTTTGATTATTAAATGTCAAAGTTTTTACATTACCAAAAAAATCAAGCGCAATTTGATCTATTTCAGAAATTTTAGCTTCTTCTTCATGTGCATCTGGCATGAATTCTGGTGGTTCCTCATCCGTGACATCAAAATCCTTTGCGATAAATGTTTTGTATATATCCCATTTTTCAAACACGGTATCGTCGGGATAAGTGTCAGCAATTTGCGTATTTCCATCGTATATTCTAATAAAATAATATTGAAAAAAATCATTATCTTTATAATTACTATTGCTGTAAATTGTCGCCTTCAATTTCTCGTATTGCTTACCTTGAAAGTAAACATCGTTAAACGTGAGATTATCCCCTCTCTTAGTATATTTTACCTCATTTCCAATATCAGATGAAAATCTTGCAATATTATTTTTTTCAAATTCTATATATGTTTCATAGCTGCCCTCAACTCTATGCGAGCTTCTTATTGTTAAAACTCTTCCCTCTAAGGCACTTGTATCACTATTTGTTATTTTAGGCAGCATTATTATTGCAAAAATCGCAAATGCAATAAAAGCAACTCCAAAAACAATCCAGCTTATCACCTTGCTCTTTTTTGTTTGTTCCATATTTAACCTCTCCTATATTTAAATATTATCATACTTTCATTAATAAGTCAATAATCTAAGATTTGGTCGGGGTGACGGGATTTGAACCCACGACCTCACGGTCCCGAACCATGCGCGCTAGCCAACTGCGCTACACCCCGATGAGAAAATGTTATCACTTTTTCGTGTGTTTTTCAACCTTTTTGCCACAATTATTTTTTGTGGTATAAAAAAAGACTAGTTTAACCTAGTCTTTATTCGTTTTCTTCATTTCTTTCATGTTGTTCCATTTTATTAACATAATCAATTGTTTTTAAAATTGTTTGAAACGAAACAGTTTTTTCTTTGTCAAAATAATCTCTTCTTAATGTTGCATCTTCAGTCAATGAAATTTTTTCCTCAGAGACAAACGAACTCAACTTGAGAAGTTTAAGTTTTGCCGCAACGTTTTTAAATTCCCCCATCATTTTATTTGTATTATTTGGTGTTGCCCAAGCAGTGTATGGGCAAGTCTCCTCTACAAGCTCGAACATATCATTGATTCTTTCAATTGAGTCAAGATCTTTTTTCTCAACAGGTTGGAAATTATTTAAATCACATGCAGATGCAATATATACTTTGCCAACATCATTTTTCTTTGCAGTAACAAAGCAAACGTGATATTCTCCGTCCACTTCTCTTAACCCAAGGTTTCTGCAATAAAATTTTGAAAATGCGTTAATTTTTGTATCTTGATCAATCTTTTTAACAATTTTAGTATTCATTTGTTCACTCCTAGGTACAATTATATAATACAAAATATGTTATGTCAATACTTTTTGTCGATAAAAAATCTCACTTTTTTTAAATTTTAAATTTTATTATTTGAATTTTTAATTTTATGTTATAATAGTATCAAGGAGATAAAAATGGAAAAGTCAAAAGTATATTTTTGTAGAGAAATAACCCCAGAAAATGTAATAAAACTTTATAACGCACTTGGCAAAAAGCTAAGCGGGAAAATTGCAGTAAAGGTTCACTCTGGCGAAAAGGGCAATCAAAATTATTTAAGACCTGAATTTATGAAGCCAATGGTTGATCACTTAAATGGAACGATTGTTGAATGTAACACTGCCTATCCGGGCGCGCGAAATTCGACAAGAAAACACAAAAAAACACTTGAAGAGCATGGCTGGAATTCTATTTTTAATGTCGACCTCATGGATGCAGAGGGTCCAGACGTAGCATTCCCTATTGAAAACGGCAAGCACTTAAAAGAAGATTTTTTAGGCAAAAACATTTTAAACTATGACTCTATGCTTATAATTTCTCACTTTAAGGGGCACCCAATGGGCGGATATGGCGGCGCACTCAAACAATTATCAATCGGTTGTGCTTCTACAAAAGGTAAAGCATGGATTCACTCAGCTGGCAAGACAAAAAGTCAGCGCCTTTGCTGGATAAAACTCCCACCACAAAACGACTTCCTCGAAAGTATGGCTGAGGCCGCATCCGCAGTCGTAAAACATTTTGATGGCAATATCGCTTACATAAATGTTATGTGCAATATGAGTGTTGATTGTGATTGCTGCGCAGTTGCTGAAGATCCTTGCCTGAAAGATATCGGCATACTTGCGTCACTTGATCCCGTTGCGATTGATCAAGCATGCATAGATTTAGTGCAAAAATCAAACGATCCTGGAAAGGAACATTTTATGGAAAGAGTAAATTCTAGAAATGGAATTCACACCATTGAGCATGCTCATGCGCTTGGAGTAGGTAATCGTGAGTATGAACTTGTTGAACTTAAGTTTTAATAAAAAAACATCATTCTTTCGAATGATGCTTTTTTATTGATCTATTTCAATCTCGATCGGTTTTTCTTCAATAATCTTAACCTTTTTCTTCTTATCAAAAGTGATCATTGCAATTAAGATAAATACTCCATCTATTATTAGTGAAATACCCATATAAAGCATAACCGCTCTTTGAGCAACGGATGTGTAGTTTAATATAATCAAAATAAGACCAATTACAAATTCGATTATTCCATAAACAAGATCTTTCCACCAACCAGGATCACCACTTCTTTTTCTATCAAGACTAAGTCCCATATACTGAGTGCCGGTAAACACAAGCACCATGCCTATTGCAACAATATAAAGCCCTGGCACAAACATCATAAGAATACCTAGCCCCATAAGAAGCACACCGCCAACAAAATTGATTGATGATGTCAATTTTTTAAAATTTACAAAATAAAGTATAAGTAGCAAAAGCCCAATACCAATAAGCAATCCTGCCAAAACTTTTGATATAATATTGTATGAAGTTTGTGGAAGAGCAACAAAAAGCACACCAAAAACAATCATAACAATTGCAATGATTGCTGCTTTAGTCCTTTCAATAGCCAATAATTTTTTCATAGTAACTCCTAAGCTAATGATATCATTTTTATTGTTTTTTTGTCAACAATCTACAAAAAAAAGCATCAAATGATGCTTTCTTTTATTGCTTATTTTGTGTTTGTTCTTGGTTTGCGCCAAAGATCCCAAAGAATCCGCCTAGGAAATAGAAGATATCTCCAAACAAACCAATTACAAGCATGATCACATGTGGTGTTGTGTCGGTAGCGCCATTTTTTAATGACTTTGTGGCTTTTTTAGCCAAAGCAAATATGATTACTGAAACTACAAGCAAAACTATAGCAGTAATCAAAATTGTCATACCGGCAGCTTTCACTTCTGCTGGTGAATCATATTTTGAGATGCCTTGAGCAGCGGATTCCGCAGCAATTTTTTCTGGCATTGCTATAGCAACAGCACCAAGTGCAATCATGAGTACAGCACAAACTATTTCAATAATATTTATTACCTTCCCAACAGTGTAAAGTACTCTTGATGCGTTTTTCATGTTCCCCTCCTTTATTAGTTTACGGCATAATTATAGTACTCGTTAAAAAATATGTCAAATAATTAAAAATTATTTTTTATCAATAAAATACTTTTTGTTGTAATAAATACTAAATTTTATTTTGAATTTAAAAAAAATAGTATATAATGAGTTTAAGAGGACAAATGAAAACATCATATCGCGAAGATATATATAATTATGTGCAAACAAAATATAACAGTAAAATAGAGTACTTATGGGCGCGTTTCCCGCGTTATGCTGTTTTTCGACACAATGACAACAATAAATGGTATGGAATAATCATGAATGTGTCATATCAAAAACTTGGCATAAATAAAGATGGCGAAGTGGATATATTAAACGTTAAATTGGATGATTGGCTTTTAAGGGATCTGCTTGTTAAACGTGAGGGAATTTTGCCCGGCTATCATATAAGCAGGGGTAACTGGATTTCAATCTTGCTTGATGGCACAATTGAAGTAGAACAGATTTATGAATTGATTGATGAGGGTTTTAAAGCGACAGCCTCAAAGACAAAAAAATAGACAAAAGCACCTATATTTATAAAAATTTTAGTGGAGGAAATTCTGAAAGAAATTAAAAATTATTGCAGCGAAATCAACCCGCTTCCAGACGAAAAAAATACCATCAACATCACCAATGACAAATTTACTGAAATAAATATTGCTGAAAGACGGGAAAAAGATAAGCAAAACAAGAAAAAATCTCAAGTGAGACTGCTACTGAGTTTCATTGTTTTGTGTGCAGCTGTTGTTATTGTAAACACAGGCTTCTACCTCCCGATATTTAGTGAAATATTTTCTCCTCAACCCCCTAATAATGAATTTGTTTATATAACTGATTTAAAAACAAAAACAAGTTATGATAAAGATTATAAGTATATTTTAATTCAAATAACCGCAAATAATAAATTTACAAATTTTAACAGTATATATTTTGAACTTTACAACATTACTCTAGATAGCCTGGTCACGGATTATGCTATTATAAACAAAGCCGATTTAAAAACTTCTTGGGCAAGCATACCAAAACCAATAGCTTCACCAGAATACAATTATCAGTTAAGATTATATTGCTCAACCACCAATCCAGAAAAAATCGAATACACAAATTCATTTGTTAAAGATGAAATAACTTATTACCTGTTTTATGTATACGATAAAATAATCACTTATTAAAGGAGAAAATCATGGAAGGAAGAAAAACAAAACACGGACTTGCAAAAACAATAATACATTATATAATTATTGGGATATTAGTAGCTCTCACCATTACTGCATTTGTTTTTAGAAAAGAAATCAGCAATTATTTTGCTGGGGATTTAACAAACAATCAAACTTTTAACACAATTTTACATTATATGCCTCAGTTAATAATATCTATACAAATAATTGTGTTGGCCTACGTTGTTAATTTAGTTTTAAAATTACTTTCCAAAATTGGATTTGGTTTAACCGATAAAACAAAAACTATTATTAACTTAATCAACAGCTTGCTTAGATGGGTTATGATAATTGGTGCAATACTTTGGATATTAAATATTTGGGGAGTAAATACAACAACCCTTCTCGCAGGAGCCGGAATACTAACTTTAGTTATTGGTTTAGGGGCACAAAGCATTATTGCGGATATACTCGCTGGTATATTTATCGTATTTGAAAGTAAATATGTTGTTGGAGATATTGTTGTAATCGATGGTTGGCGCGGAAAAATCATAAATATAGGTATAAGGACAACCGAACTTCAAGATATAGGTGGAAACATTAAGATTGTAAACAATAGCGAAATCAAAAGTGTGATCAATCAAACAAAATTGCAATCAATGGCAAATTGTTCAATCAATGTTTCATCCGCTGAGCCTCTTGAAAAAGTTGAAAAACTAATTAAAGATGCATTGCCAGAAATTAAAAATAACATTCCAGAAATTACTGGCGACATAATTTATAGAGGAATAAATAGCGTGTCAGATGTAACAACAGAGCTTCTTTTTTCGGCACAGTGCTTTGAAGAGGATCTTTATCAAGTTCAAAGAGACTTACATCGTCAATTAAAACTCTTACTTGATAAAAATAACATAGCCTGCTTCGCCCCACCTACATACGTTATAGATGAAAAAAAAGATGATTTAGTTGAAAAATAAAATTAAAAAAGCCTAGCACTCGTGCTAGGTTTTTTTAAGATGCAGTCATTACAAATAAAATTGCTTCCAAATAACAAATCGCAATTATCCCAAAGGCGATAAATGGAAGATAAGTATCAAATGCACTTTTCTTAGGCACTCTCGTATAAGAAAATAAAAACAAAATTGGTGCGATAAATATCATATACGCCGTCAGCCCCACTCCATTAAGCAACAATCTTGGGAATATCAAAAGAAGAGACAAATCCAAAATAGATACAACCACAATTGTAATTGCGCTAAATACAGAAACCTCAAACGAACTTCGAGAAGAGCGCGCATAAATCTCATATTGTTCCTCGCTTCCGCCCCACTTGATAAAAAGATATTTTCTTAATTTTATGATAAACGATATCACAACAAAGATTGCGTAAATTCCAATCGATCTACATGGCATTATCGCCAGCAATGCTACTGGCAAATTTAAATCCCCTATAAAATAGTGTCCATAAATTATAAATGAAGTGACAGCTATTAAGAGTGGAATAATGCTGCAAAGTCTAAACCACAAAATCCCCTTTTTTGTTTTAATTTTTTTAGGTGAATAAAAGAAAAAGAAGAAAAATAGTGAAAATAACGAAAGGTCAACAAAAATATTGTAATTAATTACTTTTCCAAAAACCTGTTTAGCAATTGTATCTGCAAGTGCCACCCCTTCTTCAAACGTGTCTGATATTGAAACACAAATTCCGTTTAAATATCGATAGTAAACAAATATTATGCCTAAATAAATCATTAGAGCGAGCGCGGTATACGTTATTAAATAGTTTATTATTTTTTTCTTACTAGACATGATTATGGTAAAGTTCACCATTAAAAACATTGGCAAAGAAAATGCTGAAATAATCTCAAAAAAATTAAACAGCCCATCTGTCCACTGTGGCATACTAATAAATTTTTTTACAAATGAATAACAAAGTACCGCTTGTGCCAAAATTAGAAAAACAAACCCAAGTATTCTAACCGATCTATATGATAAAGGCCCTCTATATTTAATATCTTTTTTTGCAAGAAGCTTGGCAATTTTTCTTTTTCTTTTCATCGCAAGTTGATCGGGAGTTAATTTAGTTTTTCTTACTTTTTTTGTGCCCTTTATCTCGCCAAATTGCAACAAAGAAGAGTGAGCAACTCCCTCACTTTTAATGTTATCAATAACCAAATTTTTATCATCATTATTTTTTGCTTTAGAATTGTTTGCCTTGCTCATGTTGTCATTTGCCTACGTGATTTCATTATAACATCCACCTCAATTTTTTTCAAGGAATTCAATAAAAAATTATGCAAAATCCTTCCCTTTTGCTATAATAAACCTGTAAATGATAAAATTTTATAAATTCATTTATGTCATAACAAGGAGAGTAAAATGAAAGTGATTAAGTTGAATCACGATGTCAAAATACCAGTCATTGGGATTGGAACATTTACCATGAGCCCGCAAGATGCTCAAAGGGATTTGCTTAATAAAAAAAGATGGATACTTCCATCTTTTTTGGTGCTCCCAGAAGGATTCGAACCCTCGATAATCGATCCGAAGTCGATTGTGATATCCACTTCACTATGGGAGCAAGTTTGCAGAAAAATTAATGTGTTTTCTATATTTTTAATTGCACAATAAAGCACAGCCACCCTTGTTTTAGTATATCACACCGTGCTAATATTGTCAACGCTACAACATTGACAACTTTTAATAATTATGATATCATTTATGCAGGAGTTATAATGGAATATATCACTATAAAAGAGGCCCTTAAAGCTTTAAACCAAATTGCAAAAGAAAATAATTTTGATAATGATGGTATAATCAAATGGATTGTTGTAAAATCAATGAGATTAAATCGTGATCAATTCGATAAAATAATAAACGTCAAAGTCGAACAATTTAACATCATGAAAAAGGCCCTAAAAAGATATATTCAAGGTGAAACTTTAAGTCAAATATTTGGATTTATTGAGTTTTGTGGGAATATCTTTAACGTAACCGAAAATGTATTTGATCCAAGACTCAGTACAGAATCGCTTGTATATTCAGTTGTAAATGCTTTTGGCTCCCCTCAAAAAAAACTACGAATTATTGATCTCTGCACTGGAAGCGGATGTGTTGCAATAACAATCGCAAAAATGCTGAACTGCACTGTTGATGCACTCGATATTTCTCCACTTGCAATAGAGATTGCCAAGCAGAACGCTACAAATCTTGGTGCAAATGTAAACTTTATTGAGTTTGATTTAAATGAGGATTGGTCAAAAATTTTTAAAGAAAAATATGACATAATAGTATCCAACCCACCATACTGGAATACAGAAAAAATTTTAAAAAATGAAGATAAAGTAAAAAATAACCCGCTAATTGGCTTCAACGGTGGAGTAGACGGCTTAAAATATATAAAAATAATAATATCAAATGCAAGAAAATACTTAAAAAAAGATGGTATGTTATTTTTAGAAATTGATCCAGATCAAATCGAAACAATCAACACATTGTTAAAAGAAAATGGCTTTACAGACATGGAACTAAAACAAGATTATCGTGGCATAGACAGAGTTGTATCCGCTAAGAACACAGGCTTAAAAGAAAACGAAAATGATGATATGGAGAAAGAATAAAAAAGCACTCTTATTAGAGTGTTTTTTGTTATTCACAAATTTTAACTTGCTCGAATAAATAAAGGCAAGAGGGTTTTATGGAATATAATGATGAAAAAATGTCATCGCTAGAACAATTTGAACGTGCTGCCAAAGAATATGCTAAAGCGCTTAACGAAAGTGGATTTAAAATAATAAAGATAAACGAGCGCGACA
>CADBOH010000028.1 GCA_902796285.1 uncultured Eubacteriales bacterium
AAACTTTTTAAATGCAAGAGTTTTTGTCCTGCCTTTCCAATCAACTTTTTGCTATTTTGTTTGTTTTCATCCAAGAAATATGCGTTTAACATATATACTCCCAACTAATAATTTGTTCTTATTTCACTAATTACAACATTTTCACTGTTGATTCCTATTTTTTTGTTGTAAACTGCAAATTCAACAATCACGCCAATAAGGTTATGCTCAACAATGTATTTTACAATGATGTCAAAGCCTTTTATGTTCCACAATCGATCATCCTGCAAGGAGCAGATATAATTAAACTTAGGCTTTTCATATATATTTCTATGTGTTGCCTCCTTATCATTTCTTGCGGTCAGTTCAACAATCACGTCGTCATCCCGTTTCTCAACCTTTATATCGCCAACTAAAACCAGGTCTTTTTTGTAAGGATTATAAGAAACGGCGACTGTGATATTCTGGTCAAACTTATCTTTTAACTTTACAATATCATCAAGGGTTTTCGCAAAAAAGAAATCCCCTTTTGCCTTGTCTGCATTTCTTACAACATATTCGCCTGAAGGATATTTTTCTAAAAACAATTTAATCCCATCGCTATCATTTTTATCAAAAACCTGTAACGGAAAATAATTTAAATTTAGCTTTTTCATCACATCGATACTATCTTTCTTGTTTTTAATTGAAAGCATAAAAAATCTCCTAACAATCAAAATATAACATAATTTTATTAAATTTCATAATTTTTTAGCATTTTTAACGATTATTATAATAAAAAAGGTGAAATTTCTTTCACCTTTTATTTAGTCATCAAATGGGCTTTTTGGTTTTAGCACTATGCTATTTCTCTTGTTAACATCATAGAAGATATCTTCGATGTTAAGATTTTTAGAAATTGAAAGTGGTTCACCTGCTGGGTTTTTAACCATGCAAGTTGTTGCATAGAATGGTGTCATAACATCCTTCATGATAGCCTTTCTAAATATCTTGGCAACAACAGTCCATTTATCAAGCTGACGAAGCTCTTGTTTGTCAATAAGTGGTTTTCTTGTTCTTTGAACAGAGGTTGAAATGTTTTCGCCACTATCATGTTCTTTGGTATTTCTTGAAACATTTTTCTCTTCATGGAATACAGTTGTTTCACCGCACGCCTCAGAGAATGCTTGAATAGTAGTTGGATCCTCTGACCCCAAGAATACTTCCATCTGGAAGTTACCACGAATGTTTTGCGCTTCATCAGGTCCATATTTAATATCAAGTTGTTTGTATGACTGTAAAACGATTTCAAAGAATATCTTTCTTGAACGTGAAACGGTAACCATTGTACCAAAGTTAGGGAAGGCTGGCATGTTACCAAATTCATCAAGAATCATATAAACTGGTCTATTAAGTGAGCCCGTTTTACCATCTTTACCCACAGTCTTATTGGCTACGTCAACGAGTGTTTTGTAAAGCTGTGAAATGCAAAGAACACCAAGTGGGTGTCTTTCTGTTTTGTGATCTGGAATTCTTATAAAGAAGGCAACTGGTCTTTCGGCTATTTCTTCAAAGTTGATATCGGTTCCACTAGTCATATAAAGAATACCATCATCTCCCAAGGTTTTTCCAATAGAGGCACCAAGGGTTGAAATAAATGAACGTTGCGTTACAGGGCTGGCAAGACATACTGACGACATGAGTTGATGAACGTTGCCATGAATATTGTCTCTGCCCTCGGCATATTTTGTAAGAGTTTTTAGTGTGCTCTCTCTATCGCCCGCTGGATCACGGATCATTGCTATTTTATATAAGTTGAAGAAGTTAAACTTATCAAGTGTCATGCCAAGACGTGGATCTCTTGAATCTTCAAGCATTGCATACATAATACCTGTAATAAAGTCACGACATCCGTCTGGCCATGTTTTGTCTTTTGAGTTTGGATCGTCTGGAATAAGTGAAAGAGCTATGTTTCTAAGGTCACTTTTCGCCTCATCTTCAAGCTGAATTTTCTTTGAAGCAAGTTCTGTTTTTAACAGTTCATTTGTAGGAAATGCTTTGCCTTCAAATCCATACCAAGTATCACCATATTCTATATCGCCCAGCACATCTTTATCAAACTTTTTAAATCCAACAGATTCAGGTGTGCAGTTGCTATATTTTTTAACTTCCTGCGCTAAATTACCTGCTCTTTGCCAAAGTTTATATGATTGCTCCATTGGGTTCCACATAGATGAAGCATATGGATCATTAAGGTTTAAAACAACAATCTTATAGCCTTCTTCTCTTAAAATATTGGCGTTATCTGTGTAAAGTTCACCCTTAGGGTCTGTCATAACCAAACTTGGTTTTTGCGCAGAGTGAGCCAAAATTCTAATTGTTGGGTTTGCAAGAACCTGAGTTTTACCAGTTCCGGTTGTACCCAAAACCAATGCGTGAGTTTCTGGCTTCATGTTAATTTCATAATGTCCACCAACTTGTTTGTTTCTAAAAACAAACCCCGTTTTGTTTACAGATGGAAGATCCTTCCATGTTGTATAAACAAGTTCTTTGTCATTTTTCAATCTATCTTCTGAAAGGAAAACTGAGTCAAAAGCGATATCTGTTTTTTCCCCTGATGTAGTTGTACCTGTGTTATTGTTTTTAGGCTCTTTTTTCTTAGTGAACAACCCCAGTGCAAAACCAACAACAGCGCCAATTCCTGCGCC
>CADBOH010000029.1 GCA_902796285.1 uncultured Eubacteriales bacterium
CGTAAGATTTTTGGGGTTAAGAGAAAAACTGAGCCGTCCGTCTGCCATAGGTTTTTGGAATAAAAAAACCGAGGCAGTATAGCCTCAGTTTTTCTCTGGTTGCGGGGGTTGGATTTGAACCAACGACCTTCGGGTTATGAGCCCGACGAGCTTCCGAGCTGCTCTACCCCGCGTCATACATACATAAGTATATGATACTTTGGGGATTTTGTCAACCCATTTTTTAAAAATTTTAGTAAAAATATGTCGAAGATGCTATCACAGCAAGACCAACTGTAATCATTAAATTTGCAATTATATTTGCAGCTTTGCTATTTAAATTAAGATTTTTTATAAACAATCCAATTAAATTTAAACCTGCTCCAACTGTAACAAGCAATGTTGTTGTAAAATGGAGCGAACTAATTGTGCTAATAGCCGCTACCCCAACAATTCCACCTGCAAGAGCGAGTTGAACGATGGCGAATATATTATTTAAAGCACCCTTCTCATTATTAAAAACCCACACAACAAGTGCAAGACCTATGCCAAACAATAATCCTCCTCCAAGTGGCAAAATTGAAAATTGATTTAAAGCTATTACTCCCGCAAGCAATATGCCCGTTGCCACCGTACTGCATGCAGTTGCGATCCATTTTTTATTTTCATCATCAATTAGGCTGGCACCTTCGCAGAACAAAAATGCAACAAATGCAAGTGAAAGAAATACACCGGCAGCGTTTGTAAGGCCTTTAAAATACACTGAAACGAGAGAAAGTGCAGATATTGAGAACATTGCAAGTCCTTTAATAAAAAACCCTTGCCACCCCTTTTTATCGGCAAATATGGCATATAACACACTTGTAATAAGGCATAGCACTGCTAAGCAAATAAGTGAAACCAGTTTCATATCCTTATTTTAACCAATTTATGCTAGAAAACAAAACATTTTTAATATTTTTTTTGATTTTATACAAAATATTTTATTATGAGTAAATTAAAGGATTTATTATTGTTTTTTTCAGCTTTTTTACCAATGTACGTTTTAATTCTTTTAAAATTAATTGTTGATATATTATGCCAGAATAAAACTCTAAACATTTTAAACAGCATAAATATCACAACCCTTCTGTTTTTGATTATAGCAGGGATTGTTGGAATAATATGGAACGTTTACAAATGCAAGGATAAATCAAAAGAAATTGTAGTGTTATCAGTAAAAAACACCACTGACCAGCATTTTTTGGGATATTTTTCACTTTTTGTTTTATTTGCACTGCAACTTGACTTAACGTATATAAGTGGATATTGCACCTATGTTTTAATCATTATACTGATAGGTATCGTTTACATAAAAAACTCGCTATATTATATCAACCCACTGCTTAACATCCTTGGGTATAGTTTTTATGATATCACATATAAAGAAAACTCGCAAAAACAAGAATCAAGCACCCGCATTTTTTGCAAAAAAAGGCCCAGAATAGGCGAAAAATATATCGTTAAAATAAAAAAAGATAATTTTGCTTTTGTAACAAAAAAACACTAATATTTTGCCACTTTTTCACTTTGTGAAAAAATTTTTATCTTTTAAAAATTTGTTGTAAAATAACTTTACTTTTCCTATATAATTATATATAATATATATATCTATAAATATATAGGAGAGTCAAATGGAAAATATTGAAAACGAAGAACTAGAAATTGGAAAATCTGTCAAATATGATGCAGGTGACATTCAAGTACTTGAAGGACTTGAACCAGTTAGAAAAAGACCTGGTATGTACATCGGTTCAACTGATGAACATGGTCTTCATCACCTTGTGACAGAAGTTGTTGACAACTCCATCGATGAGGCACTTGCGGGATATTGTACTCAAATTGAAGTTGTAATCAATTTTGATGGTTCTTGTTCTGTTATGGATAATGGACGTGGCATCCCAACAGGTATCATCCCAAAAGAAGGTAAGAGCGCTGTTGAAGTAGTACTTACAAAACTTCACGCTGGCGGCAAATTTGGCGGAGAAGGTTACAAAATTTCTGGCGGTCTTCACGGAGTTGGTGTTTCCTGTGTTAACGCTCTTTCAAAATATATGAGAGCAGATGTATATCAAAATGGCCAACATTATAAAATTGAGTTTAGCCGTGGTAAAGCCATGACCGCTCTTGAAGTCGTTGGAAAAACTGACAGACGTGGTACAACAATCACATTTCTCCCTGATGATGAAATCTTTGAAACAACTGTGTTTAACTTTGACACAATGAAAAATCGATTTAGAGAAATTGCCTTCTTAAATAAGGGACTAGTTATTTCTCTTGAAGATAAACGTGAAGGTCAAGAGCGTAAAGAAACATTTGAATTTAAAGGTGGAATAATTGAATTTGTTGATTACCTAAACAAAAATCGTGAAACGCTACTCTCCGCCCCTGTTTATTTTAATAAATTCAACAGAAATGACAAAGGTGAGCTTGATAATGAAATTGAAGTATGCTTTCAATTCAACGATGGATATAGCGAAATAATCAATGCTTATGCAAACAATATAAACACCGAAGAAGGCGGAACTCACCTTGAAGGATTTAAGTCAGGTTTAACAAAAGTTATAAATGACTATGCAGTTGCAAACAAAATCATTAAAGATAGTGAAAAACTTTCTGGTGAAGATTGCCGTGAAGGTATCACCGCAGTAATTAGTGTTAAGCTTAAAGAGCCACAATTTGAGGGGCAAACAAAAACAAAACTTGGCAATAGTGAAATGAGAAACATTGTTTACAAAGCAATGCTTGAAGAATTTGGAGATTATCTTGATAGGCATCCAAATGAAGCAAGAAATCTCATTATGAAATCAATTACCGCTAAAAAAGCAAGAGATGCTGCCAGAAACGCAAGAGAGCTTACAAGAAGAAAATCTGTACTTGAAAATACTACCCTTCCTGGAAAACTTGCTGATTGTCGTGAAAAAGATAGAAGATTATGCGAAATTTACATCGTAGAGGGCGATTCTGCGGGCGGTACTGCTAAGACTGGTAGAAATAGTCTATTTCAAGCCATTTTGCCTCTTAGAGGTAAAATTTTGAACGTAGAAAAAGCACGAATGAACAGAATTTTTGAAAGTGATACTATTAAATCAATGATTACAGCGTTTGGTTGTGGCATTGGTGATGAGTTTGATGAAAGCAAACTTCGTTATGACAAAATCATTTGTATGACCGATGCCGACGTAGATGGTGCACATATTAGAATACTTCTTCTCACATTCTTCTTTAGATTTATGAGACCACTTATTGAAAACGGACATGTTTACGCTGCAAAGCCACCTCTTTATAAGGTAACAAAGAACAAAAAAGACAATTTCTACTTCTATTCCGATGAAGAACTTGAAGCATGGTATCAAATAAATGGAAGAAAGGGCTGTGACCAACAAAGATATAAAGGTCTTGGTGAAATGGATGCAAGTCAACTTTGGGAAACAACTATGGATCCAGAAAATCGTATTTTAATCCAACTCACAATGGAGGATGCTATTGAAGCAGAAAAATACTTTAATGATCTTATGGGTGAAGATACTGAGCTTCGTAGGCAATTCATCGAAGAAAACGCTTCAAAACGCAAAGTTACTGACCTAGATGTATAATTGATGAGGTTAAAACATGGAAAGCCAAGAAAGAAAAGAAATTCTTAAAAAATTTATCGCCACCTGGGGCGAAGATGCACAACTAAGAATGTGTATTGAAGAAATGAGTGAACTCACAAAAGAAATATGCAAATATTGGCGTGCAAAAGGTTGCGATCCTACAAAGGAAGCCCAGGCAAGAAAAAACATACAAGAAGAAGTTGCTGATGTTTTAATCTGCGCAAACCAAGTTAAAATGATATTTGGTGAAGATGAAGTTGAAAAAATGATTGATTATAAGATCAATAGAGGCGCATCATATTTGCCAAAAGATTAAAAATTAAAACAGTGCCGCAAGGCTAAGGAGTTTTAAATGGAAAAACAAGACAATAAAAAATCCCTTGAAGAGATTTTGCAAAACACAAAAATTGAAAAAGTTGACACCGTGCAAAACCTTAAGGACTCATTCCTTGATTATGCAATGGCTGTAAACGTTTCTCGTGCCATACCAGACGTTCGCGATGGACTTAAACCAGTTCATCGTCGTATTCTTTACGCCATGGGCGAGATGAACAACTTTTATGATAAGCCGACAAAGAAATGTGCAAGAATTGTCGGTGATGTTATGGGTAAATACCACCCTCACGGTGATAGCTCAATCTATAGCGCACTTGTTAGACTTGCACAAGACTTTTCAATACGATACACTCTTGTTGATGGACAAGGAAACTTTGGATCTATTGATGATGACCCACCTGCTGCTATGCGTTACACAGAAGCAAAACTTAGCAAAATCGCAGGCCTAATGCTTGAGGATATTGACAAAAACACTGTCAACTTTTATCCAAACTTTGATAACACGCTTGAACAACCTTCTGTTCTTCCATCAAAGATCCCTAACTTGCTTATAAATGGTGCTGATGGTATTGCGGTTGGTATGGCAACAAATATACCTCCCCACAACCTTACGGAAGTTCTAACAGGATTACAAGCGCTTATAGAGAATCCCGATATTGACATTGATGAACTTATAAAATATATTCCTGCACCTGACTTCCCTACTGGTGGTATTATTATGGGAAGAGCCGCTATCAAAAATGCTTACAAGACTGGCCGTGGCGGCATTGTTGTAAGAGGTAAGGCTGAAATTGAAGAATCTGCAAATGGCAGAAGTCATATTGTAATTACAGAACTACCTTATCAGGTAATTAAAAGTCAACTCATTATACAAATTGCTGATCTTGTAAAGAATAAAAGGCTTGAAGGAATAAGCGATATTAAAGATGAATCTGACAGAGATGGTATCAAAATTGTTATTGACGTAAAAAAAGATGCAAACGCACAAGTTGTTTTAAATTCACTTTACAAGCAAACACAGCTTCAAAAAGGAAGTGGAATTATATTCCTTGCAATTGTGGATAATCAACCAAGACTTTTAAACCTTAAGGAAATGCTCTACTACTATCTCGAACATCAAAAAGAAGTTCTTACAAGAAAAACCGAGTTTGACCTTGCAAAAGCAAAAGAGCGTGAACATATTGTTAAAGGTTTGGTTACTGCCCTTGCAAACATTGATGAAGTTATTAGAATTATCAAGTCATCTGATGATAGGCAAGATGCGTGCACTCGCCTAACACAAAACTTTGAACTTGATGAGATTCAAGCAAACGCTATTCTTGAAATGAAACTTTCAAAACTTACTTCTTTGGAAGTTGAAAAGCTTAACGAAGAGTTGCGCGAACTTGATCTTACTATTGCAGATCTTGAAGATATTTTGGCAAAACCTGAAAGAGTGCTTAAAATACTTCATGAAAACTTTGAAAAAATCAAAAAAGAATATGGGGATGCGAGAAGAACTGAAATTAGCCTTGATATGGGCGGAATTGATATCGCTGACCTTATTGAAAAAGAGGATGTTGTAATCTCAATGACTCACCAGGGTTATATTAAGAGAATGTCAACAACTGAATACAAATCACAAAATCGTGGCGGCGTTGGTGTAACAGGACATAAAACAAAGGAAGAAGACTATGTTGAAACAATGTTTGTTACCTGCACACATGATGATCTGTTGTTCTTCACTAATAAAGGAAAAGTTTATTGCATAAAAGCTTACGAAGTGCCAGAAGCACAAAAAACAGCAAAAGGAAGAGCTATAATTAACCTCCTCATGCTTAGCGAAGGCGAAAAAGTAACAACTATTATTCCAAGAAAAGATGACGCCGAAGGCAATCTTATTATGGCAACAAAAAATGGCCTCATCAAAAAGACAGATCTTAAAGAATTTGAATCTATTAGAAAGGTTGGCAAAATCGCTATTCACCTTCTTGAAAACGATGAGCTTATTGGTGTTGATGTTTCATCTGGGGAAGATGACATTTTGGTTGCTTCTCACAACGGAAAATCTATTAGATTTAACGAAAAAGATGTTAGAAATATGGGTAGAGACAGCCAAGGCGTAAGAAGTATGAAACTTTCTAGTGATGACTTTATTGTTGATATGGCTGTGATTAAACCAAATTCTCAAATCGTAACAATATCTGAAAATGGATATGGAAAACGCAGCAATGTTAGTGAATATAGGCTTCAAACCCGTGGAGGCATGGGCGTTAAAGCAGGTGTATTTAACGAAAAAACTGGTCACCTCGTTGCTTTAAAACAATCGGTTGAAAATAATGATATTATGCTAATTGCTGACAACGGAATAATTATTAGAACACCTATTGAACAAATCAGCTCACTTTCAAGAGTAAGCCAAGGTGTTAAGGTTATGCGCCTTAAAAATGACAACAAAATCGTTGGCGTTGCCCTTCTTAAAAAGGAAGAAAATGAAGAAAACGAAATTGTTGATGACACACAAGAAAATAACTTGACAAATGATGAAGGAAATGATATCCTTGAAAATCAAGAAAACATAACAAATTCTTCAAACGAAAATATGGCAACTGAAGATTAATTTGAACAATAAAATTTTGCCCCGATGCTTGCAATAATCAATGGAGAAACAAAATGTTTTTCTGCTGATAAACAGCATCAGGGCATTTTTTAAAAACGCAAGAATAACACAAAAAAATGCATGTGTTTTCTTATGATAAGGGAGGGCTTTATGGAAGATAATGAAAAATTATATCTTGAGAAAACCTTAAAGGTCTTAGATAAAAAAATAAATAAAAACGCTCAAGATTTGGCCCAAATGACAAAAAAACTTGAAGATGGCAAAAAGGAACTATCTGAAAACTATTCCGACTATTCACGTGGTGGAGATTTGTCAGAAAGATATAGTATGCTTGCTGATGTTGCCGCAATGGAAGAGGATATTGTAAAAGAGAACAAAAAACTCCTTTTGCAGCGCACTTCTCCCTATTTTGCGAGGATTGACTTCACTCCTGAAAATCGCAAAAAAACACAAAGAATCTATATCGGAATTGGCAATATTATAGATGAAAACAAATTTTATGTTGCTGACTGGAGAGCCCCAATCTCCTCAATGTATTATGACTACAACTTAGGCGATGCATCTCTTTTCATTGACAAAGATGAATACAAGGGCAAGATAAGCCTTAAACGTCAATATAAAATTGATAACAGCAAACTCTTGTCATATTTTGATACTGAAATGACAATTGATGATGAAATTTTAAGCCAAATTTTATCGCAAAATGTTACTGTAAAAATGAAGCAAATTGTTTCAACAATACAAAAAGAACAAAATGCGATTGTAAGAAATGGAATTGATGAAAGTATGCTAATCCAAGGGATTGCAGGTTCAGGAAAAACATCTATCGCCTTGCATAGAGCCGCATATCTACTTTATAGACATAAAAATACAATTAAAAGTAGTGACATCATTATTATTTCACCAAACAGCATCTTTTCAAGTTACATTTCAGAAGTTTTACCTCAACTTGGTGAAAACAACCTGGTTGAAACAACTTTTGCTCAAATTGTTAGAAGTGAGCTCAAAAAACCAGTTCAAACACGAGAGGCGTTGCTTGATGAAATAGTTGTAAAACCTTCTCAAAAGATGTTAAATGAGATTTCATACAAATCTTCTTATGAGTATCTTGACGCTCTCCTTCGTTTCTTAAAAGGCCCATTTCTTGAGACTTTCTCACCGCAAGACCTTTCATATTGCATAAAGGAAGATGATGACGAACAAAAGGAATTTATCACATTCCCCGCTTCTCAAACCAAGGAACTGTTCTTTAAAACATTTAAGGGATATGATTTGTATGAAAGGATAAACAAGATTGCTTGGCAATATGCCATGAGATTTACAGAAGAGCGTCATTATACAAAAGAACAAAACAATGGACTTAAAGAAAGATTTAAGAAAATCTTATATAACTTTCTTCCAATCAAAGATGTTGAAAAAGTGTATCAAATATTTATGGCGCGCGAAGACTTAACCACAAATCGCGGCACAAATATTAATTATATGGATAAAGGCACATATCTAGCAATAAAACATTACTTATATGGCTTTGACCATAACTTTGCTGCTAAATATCTTATCATTGATGAAATGCAAGATTTCACCCCTGTTGATATCTACGTATTTAAAAAATTATGGAACTGCCCTTGTATCGTAGTTGGAGACGTTAATCAATGTATTGAGAAGAATATCACAGATGAATATCTTCAAATTACCGCAGACTTTTTGGGTTGCAAACTTGTTAAACTCAACAAAACATATCGTTCAACAAAACAAATTGCGCAATTCGCAAATGACTTCATTGGGTTAAACGACATTGAATTTGTAAATAGAAATGGCGAAAAACCAATTCTATACAAATGCACAAATCAGTATGAAAAGATAGCCCAAATTATAAGTGACAAATGCAAAGAATATGCTCATATTGCAATCATTTGCAAATGTAATAGTGAAGCAAAAACGTTTGCAAGAGAGTTAAATAAAAAAATAAAATGTACTCTTATGGAACATCCAGATGACTATAATAACCGCGTTTTAGTAACAACCTGCGCAACAGCAAAGGGAATTGAATTTGATGCAGTAATTATACCAAATGCAGATAGCGAAAACTATAAAAACACTATTGACAAAAACATAATTTATGTTTCTTCAACAAGAGCTTTACACAAACTATTCTTTACTTGTGAAAATGAGCCATCTCCGCTTTTGAAAAGCAATTTTTTACAAAAAGAATAATTATAAATTTTTAAAGAAAAAATTTTTATAAAATAACACTATAATGATGTCAAATCTTGACAAAAAATATCACAAAATGCATTAACAAAATTTTCAAACAAAAACGCTCTCAAATTTTTGCAACAACAAAAATCAAACAAATCACCTAAAATGGCCCAAAAACGGCATTTTTGGTGTGGAAATGTGGATAACTTGCCTAGTTATCCACAAAAAATCCACAAAATTGGACATTTTGTATAAAAATAAACAGTTTTGCATAAATATTTATTTGTGGATTTGTGGATAACTTTTGTGGCTAACTTTTGCCAATTTTGCTTGAAAAGAGGCATTTATGATTATAAAAATAGAACTTTTATGGGCACTTTTTACCCCATAAATATACACTAAAAAAGGAGAAACTATGAGTGAAAAAAAATTGATAACACCACGAAAATTGTCGGGCTTTATGGAGCTACTTCCACACAAGCAGATGATACTTGATGAGATGATTGAAAAGATAAAAAATGTATATCAAAACTTTGCCTTTACTCCGCTTGACACCCCAGTACTTGAGTTGAGCGAAATCCTTTTTGCTAAGTCTGGAAATTCTATCGATAAAGAAGTTTATAATTTTAAAAAGGGCGACACCGACATATGTATGAGATATGACCTCACCGTTCCACTTGCAAGATTTGTTGCAATGAACAGCGAAAACCTATCATACCCTTTTAAAAGATATCAAATTGGCAAAGTTTATCGTGGAGAGAGGGCTCAAAAAGGAAGATTTAGAGAGTTTATACAATGTGATGCAGATATCATAGGACTGGACAACTTGCCTCTTGTAGCCGATGCTGAATGTTTAAACATGGTTGATAAGGTGTTTGGCGCGTTAAACCTTGACATCGTAAATCGAATCTCAAACAGAAATATTCTTTTTGGATATTGTGAAGGACTTGGGTATAAGGATCAAACTCAGGACATCTTAATTATACTTGATAAAATAGACAAAATCGGCCAAGAAAATGCTATTGAAGAACTTGCAAAGATTGGTGTTAAACAAGAAGATTGCAACAAATTTATTGCTCTTACACTCAAAAAAGGCAACTTTGATAAAGTTATTGAAGAAATCGAAAACCTTACAGATAACGAAACATATCAAAAAGGAATAACTGAGCTAAAAGAAATTTCTAGCTACCTAAAATGTTATGGATTAGATCAAAACCGCTATATGCTTGACATTGGCATAATTAGAGGTCAAAATTATTATACGGGCACTGTTTTTGAAGCAATCGTACCAACTCACCCAGAGTTTGGAACTGTGTGTGGTGGTGGAAGATATGATAATCTTGCAGAATACTTTACCGACAAAAAATTACCTGGTGTAGGTTTAAGTATTGGACTGACAAGATTGTTTGACCTGCTTGACCAAAACAACATGTTACCAGAGCATTCTTTAACAAACATTGATCTTCAAATTATACCTCTTGGCAACACTCTCCTGCACTGTCTTGAACTTCAAACATATTTCAATAAGAAAATTGTTTGCGATGTAAACTATGACAATCGTTCGTTTAAAGCAAAAATGAGAGAGGCAAACAAAAGAGAAATACCTTTTATCATAGTTGTTGGTGAAGACGAAATGAACAATCTTAAGTACAACCTTAAAAATATGAAAACAGGAGAACAACAACTTTTAAGCAAAGAAGAAATTTTAAAAACATTGGGCTGCTAAAATCTAGCAGCTTTTATTTTTGAAATGTACAATTAAATGGATGAAAAAAAATAGTTTTGTGTTATAATATACATATGAACGATAAAATCAAAGCCAAACTTAAAACCTTGACAACAAACCCCGGCGTCTATGTTATGAGAGATAAAGACGGCGTGGTCATTTATGTTGGAAAAGCAAAAAACCTAAAAAACAGGGTAAGTCAATATTTTAGAAACTCACCAAAGCAAGCAAAAGTTCAAGCAATGGTTGACAACGTTGACATATTTGATTATTTCATCACAATGAGCGAGATGGATGCCCTTGCGCTTGAAAGCAATCTTATAAAAAAATATCAACCCTTTTATAATATTCTATTAAAAGATGGAAAACAATTTCCCTACTTGAAAATTGACACCAAACAACCATTCCCAAAAATCGAGATTGTAAGAAAGGTGAAAAAGGATGGAGCAAAATACTTTGGTCCATACTTTGCTGGGATTGATGCAAGAGAACTTGTTAAGACAATCAATGCTGCATTTAAAATACGAACTTGCAACAACAAAATAACAGAAACATCAATGGCAAAAAGGGAGTGTTTAAACTACTCTCTTGGCCTTTGTTCTGCGCCATGCACAAAGCGTATTACAAAAGAAGACTATGCAAAAGAAATTGACAAAGTAATATCATTTTTAAACGGAAATGATGATGAAATTGAAGAAATTTTGCAAAAAAAGATGCAAAAAGCCTCAGAAAATGAAAATTTTGAAAGTGCGATACTTCTCAGGGATAGACTAAAAATGATTGCAAAACTCAAACAAAGGGTTGTTGCAAACCTGCCAAAAGACGTGAGCAAAGATGTGTTTGCTTATTATACTGATGGGCTAAGTAGCGTTATCACAAATATGGTTGTTCGCGGCGGGAAAATACTTGGTGTAATATCATATCCATGCAACGATGGCGAACTCGAAGAAGGCGAAACTATTTCAAACTTCATAGCACAATATTATCAAAACATGATGTTGCCAAATGAAATTATAGTTTCACATCCTATTGAAAATACTGATTTGCTATGTGACTACCTTGGCAAAAAAATCAATTTCGTCTCAAATCCTCATGGCATAAATAAGCAGCTTCTTGATATGGCGCTTATTAATGCAAAGGAATATCTCGAAAAACATATCGAAAAAGAAAAAATCAAATATAATAACTCACTCGGCGCAGTTAAGCAGTTAAAAGAAAAACTAGGCTTAAATGAGTTGCCAAGCAGAATGGAATGTTACGACATTTCAAACATAAGTGGAACAAACAAGGTTTGCTCAATGGTTGTGTTTAAAAATGGAGAACCAAGCAAAAAAGATTATAGAAAATTTAAAATCAAAACTATCAAGGGCTCAAATGACTTCGCTTCTCTTGAAGAGGCGTTGTCTAGAAGACTAAAAAGATATATCGAGCAAAATGGTGAGAGCTTTAAAGAAAAACCAAATTTGCTTGTGATTGATGGTGGAAAGGGTCAACTTTCATCATGTTACGAAATACTAACAAAATATGGGCTAGAAAATGAGATTGCAATGATTGGACTTGCCAAACGACTTGAAGAGGTGTTCGCCCCAGGTAATAGAAACCCAATAATACTTAAATACGCGTCAGCGGAGCTTAAATTACTTCAAAGAATAAGAGATGAGGCTCACCGTTTTGCAATCACCTACCACAGGAATATAAGACTCAAAAAGCAAACAAAATCTCCTCTTGATGAAATTGATGGAATTGGACCTAAAAAAAGAGACGCACTACTTAGCGCGCTAGGAACAAGTGAAGATATCGCCAACGCTGATGTTGACATACTTGAAACTGTGCCCGGCATAAATAGGGCGCTTGCAATAAAAATAAAAGCGCATTTTAATTCTCATCCAATTGACTACTCACCTGAAGAATAAGAAGTGAACAAAATCACTTCTTTTTTAAAAATTATGGATAAATGATTGTTAATATTTAAAAATATTGATATACTTATTTGTGGAGGGAAAAATGGAAAAAATCACTATGATCCAATATGGATGTGGAAAAATGGCAAAGTACACAATGCGTTACGCACTTGAAAAAGGCGTAAAAATCGTTGGGGCTTTTGATATTGATCCAAAGAAAATAGGCAAAGATATTGCCACTATTATTGGCACACGAACCAAACAAAACGTTTTAATTAAGGATGCAAAAACACTTGATAAATTTTTGGAGAAACACCAAGTTGATGTTGCTATTGTAACTACAACAAGTGTATTTAGCGAAAACTACCCTACTTATGAAATTTGTGCAAAACATGGAGTTAATGTAATTTCAACCTGCGAGGAAGCGTTTTATGCACAAAACTCAAATCCTGTTCTTGCAGAAAAACTGGATAAACTAGCAAAAGAAAACTTCTGCACCATTTGTGGAAGCGGATATCAAGACGTTTTCTGGGGCAACCTTATTAGTGTTTTAGGCGGCGCAACTCACAAGATCAAAACTATACGCGGGAAATCAAGCTATAATGTTGAAGACTATGGAATTTCACTCGCAAAAGTTCACGGCGCGGGTCTATCGCAAGAAGAATTTGAAAAGGAAATCGCTTCCGCTGATAACATCACAGAAAAACAAAGAGAAAAACTTATTAACGAAGGCAAATTTGCTCCAAGCTATATGTGGACAGTTAACGGCTGGCTTGCATCAAAACTTGGGCTTCACGTAACACACCAAACTCAAAAAACAGTTCCTCAAATCGCCGAAAAAGATATTTATAGTTCAACACTAAAAATGACTATCAAAAAGGGTTACTGCACTGGTATGAGCGCTGTTGTTACAACAAAAACCAAAGAAGGAATAACCATCGTTTCAGAGTGCATTGGAAAAGTTTATAATGAAAATGAATTTGATTGCAACGACTGGACGATTGAAGGCGAACCAAAAACCAGAGTTGTTATTGAAAGGCCTTCAACTGTAGAGTTGACTTGCGCATCAGTTATAAATAGAATCCCTGAGGTTTTAGTTGCTGAACCGGGCTACACCACTACCGACCAAATGCCTGAAAACATTTATAAAGCATTCGACCTTGATGAATATGTTGAAATTGTTGATTGTTGCGGTGATGAGTGTGACTGCGGGGATGAACATGGTCACGATTGCGGCTGTCATGGACATGAACATGGGCATGATTGTAGCTGCCATAATCACAATAAATAAAAATTGGAGTACTTATGAAAAAAGGAATATTTATCACTTACGAAGGTGGCGAAGCTTGTGGCAAATCCACACAAATAAAAATGCTTAAAGAATACATTGCTACCTTAAAAAATAAGGACGATTTTGTTTTCGTAAGAGAGCCGGGGGGAACACCGCTTGCAGAAGAAATAAGAAAACTTTTGCTCAACTATGAAGAAGACAAACCTACCCCTATGGCAGAACTTTTGTTGTTCTATTCATCAAGAGCACAATTATCACAAAATGTGATTGTTCCTGCCCTTAAACAAGGCAAAATTGTTATCGCCGATAGATTTTATGACTCAACTATCGCATACCAAGGTATGGCAAGAAAGGTAATGACACCAGAAGGTATTTTAACACTAACAAAAATGGCAATAGGCTCGCTTAAGCCAGACACAACAATCTATCTAAAATTAACGCCAGAAGAGGCTTTTAAAAGAAAAAATAAGATGGATGAAAAACTTGACCGTATGGAACAAGAGGGACTTGTGTTTCACCAAAACGTAAAAAAGGGATATGATTACATCGCAAAAATAGAGCCCGAAAGATTTTGCACAATCGATGCAAGCAAATCCCCTGAGGAAGTTTTTAACAATATAAAAAATGAACTAACAAAAAGATATCCAAA
>CADBOH010000030.1 GCA_902796285.1 uncultured Eubacteriales bacterium
AGATTATATCTATTTTTATGATCCAGATGATATTTTAAGCAAAGATATCATTGAAACTCTAGTTAACACTATGGAATCATCCAGTGCTCAATATGCTATCGGTTACTGCAAAAAAATTAATGATGGAGATAGACTTACTAGATTTGTTGAAGTTAACCAACGTGGAAATAAAATTAAAATACTGAGCCCATGTGAAACTTTTTCGCTTATGACTAATGACTATAAGATTTTTTCAAGTGTTTGGAATAAACTTTACGTTGCAAGTATAATCAATGACAACAACCTACGATTTGATGAAAAATGTCTTTATGGAGAGGATACATCATTTAACTACGCTTACTTAATGCTTATAGATAAAGTCGCCATTATAAACAAAATCTTATACTACTATGTTCAACGCAAAAATAGTTTGATTCACCAAAAGTTTAAAGAAACTAGATTATCTGTTTTCCCAACTTATAACAGGATTATTGAAAGTGAAACAAACGACCTGACCCCTTATATACATCTTATGCGACTATATAGCACGGTTGAATGTCTTTACTTTATCAAAAAAAGTGATTATGCTGACATAAGCCAAATAAACACCCTTCTTGATTACTTAAAAGAGGATTTAAAATTTGTAAAGCAATGCAAGCACGTTAAATTGTATAGAAAAATATTTTTGCCTTGCGTGCCAAAACTGAGCAAGTGTTTATTAAAGAAAAGATTGCAACCACAAAAAAGTAAAGAAGCTGAAAAGCCAAACGAAAACTAATTTAAAAGTTCGAGGAATTTATGAAAATATTAATTTTATCATCATCTGCGGGAAATGGGCACAACTCTACCGCCAACAAAATCAAAAATATGTTGCTGGAAAGGGATCCTTCCCATCAAATAGAAATCGTTGATGTTTACAAAAGTTTTGATAGCAAACTCAAATCATGGGCTATGAGCGATGGCTATCTTTTGGCGTGCAATCACTTCGTGAAAATTTACAATCACTTCTTCAAAAAAAGTGAAAATAACGATATCACAACCAAGGATAGCAACTCGGCAAATAGTGACACTTTTTCATTTTTAACAGGCCTGCTTAATAAAATTTACGAATACCAACCAGACTTAATCATATCAACGTATATCTTTTGCTCCGTTGGTTTGTATAATTTAAAAAGGCATTATAGTATTCCTGCAAAAATATTTTGCATGACGCTTGACTATGGTATTTCACCTTATTGGGAAAGCGCAAATTGTGTTGACAAAATGTTCTTGACAGATGAATATATGGTTAAACCTTTTTTGGATAAGGGGTATACCGCAGAGCAACTTGTTGTAACGGGGATACCAGTCGGCGAACAATTTTCAAAAGAAATTGACAAAAATCTAGCAAGAGAAGAACTTAAACTAGATAAGACATTACCTACCGTTTTAGTTATGAAATCGGGATTTTTTGGAATAAAAGATGAAATTTTGATCAAAGAATTTGAAAGAGTTAAAACGCCTCATCAAATTGTTCTTATCAATGGAAGAAACAAAAAAGCGGAAAAAAGGCTTGAAAAACTGATAAAAAAACAAAAAACAATACATAAATACGTAAATTTAGGGTTTACAAATCAAGTAGATTTATATATGAGTGCAAGTGATTTGATCTTAACAAAAGGCGGCGGTCTAACCCTAACAGAATGTCTAAACAAAAACTGCCCTATGCTAATTATTGATAACCTACCTCAACAAGAAATATACAACAAAAAATATATGGTTGAACACAACTGCGCAATTGATATCAATAAAAAATACAAAATTTCACATGCAATAAATGATATAGCAAATGGAAAAATCAATTTGGATGAGCTTAAAAAGAGCATGAAACAAATTGCAAAAATTGGAGCTCTTGAAAAAATTGTTGAAGAGGCTGAAAAGGTTGGCAAGGCTGATTATTCGGCACTGGAAACTGAACCACACAAAAAAAGAGACGTACTTAAAAACGTAAGGGCAAAAAGAAAAGAAACTTTAAAAAATCAGAGGAAAAATAATGGAAGATAAAATAGCATTAGTTACTGGTGCAAACGGCTTTATCGGTTCTCACCTATCCTGTCGCCTTGTTGAAAAAGGCTTTAAAGTCATTGGCATTTACAGGAAAAACCATTCAAACAACCCACTATTTAATAGATATGTCGAAGAAGGCAAGATTGAGCCAAAACTTGGCGACTTTACCACATTTGATTTTTCTACAATAAAACATGTTGACTATATATTTAATATTGCAGGAAAAGTTAGCGCGTGGGGAAGCATCGAGTCATTTATGAAAGTAAATTATGTCGGCGCTCAAAATTTGCTAGAATTTGCAAAAAGGGTTAAACCAAAATGTTTTTGTCAGTTCAGTTCTGTTGCTGTTTATGGATTTGGTGGCTATGTTGACCTGAAAGAAGATGCCCCGAAAAAGCCATTTAAAAATGGTTATAGCATCAGCAAACTTGAAACAGAAAAACTTGTAGAAACAACATGCCGTGAAAATGGCATAGACTACTTAATCGTGCGCCCAGGTAATGTGTATGGGGAATATGACTACACTTCATCTCACGAAATTTACACGAGAATCAAAAGACAAAAAATGCTTATTTCCGCTGGCGGAAAATTTAAAAGTTGTTTTGTCTATGTTGGCAATCTTGTAGATGGAACAATCCATTTAGCACTTAATCAAAAAGCGCACAACACTGACTACAATATAACAGATGGTCATAACGAAACCTTAAAAGAAATGTTCACTTGTATAGCAAAGCATTTTAATGTAAAACCCAAATTTACAAACGTGCCAGGCCCACTTGCAAAATTAGTTGCTTTTGATGTTGAATTGTGGTATAAATTATTTAGAATTAAAAAGGCACCTCTCATCACAAAATTCTCAGTTTGGCAAAACTGCGCCGACTATAGTTTTAGTATAGAAAAGCTCAAAAACGCTGGCTATACCCCTACGGTCGACATGGATGAGGGAGTAAAAAGAACAGTAGACTGGATAAACTCTTTGGAAAATGAAAATTAAAATTTTTTTTAAAAATTTATTTAAAGATAGCGATTGGAAAATGGTTGTTTCTATATTGTTTGCAACAATCATTATCTTTGTTTACTTTTATTTTGGTTCGTTTAGTGCGTTTGAAAAATTCTTCCCAAATGTTAAAGATTTGGCTTTTTGGAAAATAATCTATCATAATTGCATGAGTTTTATATTGTTTTTTGTAGTTGGAGCCCTCTTTTCGCGTTTTGCTCTAAAAAATAATGGTCGCAAAATGGGACTTGGATTTGGAGATTATAAACTTGGCTTAAAACTTTGCGGGATAGCTTTAATAATTGTTCCACTCGTTGCTCTTAGCACGGTACTTTCGCCTGAGATGACAAGCACCTACCCTCTTATAGATTTTCAAGCTTACGGAAAATGGTATTACATATTAGGTTATTTTGCTTCATACTTTCTTTACTATGTTGGATGGGAATTTTTATTCCGCTCACTTATTTTATTTCAAAGTGAAGAAAAATGTGGCGTGCTAAGTGCAATAGTAATCACTACAATGATATCCGCACTTGTGCACTCTTCAATTGCTGGATTTGGGAAACCTATGGTTGAAACACTTTCTGCAATTCCGGCAGGTTTAATTTTTGGATATATCACATCAAGAACAAAATCAATTTGGTACTCACTATTTATTCATATGCTTGTTGGTTTTATGACAGATATGTTTATCGTTCTTTTAGTTTAGGAGGAAATATGGTTGAAATAGTTAAAGTAAAAACAAAAAAAGAAATGAGACAATTTGTAGACTTTCCTATAAAGTTATACAAAAATGTTGAAAATTACGTTCCAGCTCTTCGCGGAGATGAACTTAAATTATTAGATAAAAACAAAAATTCAAATGTGCCAGATTGTGATTTTGATGCATTTTTGGCCTACAAAGATGGCAAGGTGGCTGGAAGAATTTTAGCAATCGAGCACTTTGTTTCTAATGAAAAGTGGAATCAAAAATATGCACGTTTTACAAGATTTGATGCTATAAACGATATAGAAGTTGCAAAAGCACTTTTTGATGCAGCTGAAAAATGGGCAAAAGATCGTAATCTTACTACTATCCAAGGGCCTCTTGGATTTAATGATTTAGATAAGGAAGGCTTGCTTATTGAAGGGTTTGATGAACTTGCAACATTTGAAGGCTCATACAACTATCCATATTATCAAGAACTCGTTGAAAAATGTGGATATGAAAAAGAGGTTGACTGGCTTGAATTTAAAATCTTGCCAGTAAAAAAGATTGATGAAAGAGTTTCAAGAGTTGCCGATCTTGTTCAAAAGAAATATGGTTTCGAAGTTTTAAGAATAAAATCAAAAAGTAAGTTTTTAAAACAATATGCCGAGCAAATTTTTGAATGCATTGATGACTCATACTCAAAGCTTATTGGAACGATTCCACTTAATGATAAGTTAAAGAAAGAACTTCTTGGTCAATTTAAACTATTTTTAAATTTAAAATATTTTGTAACAGTTGTTGATAAAAACAAAGATGTTATTGCCTTTGGTTTCGCGCTTCCATCACTTTCAAAAGCAGTTAATAAATGCAAAGGGAGACTAACCCCTTCTGGAATCATAAAAATCTTGGCTGCTGCGAAAAATCCAAAGATTTTGGACTTCGCTTTGATTGGTGTAAAACAAGCACATCAAAACAAGGGCGTAAACGCATTTATCATGAGAGAACTTATGCAACTTATGATAGACAACAATTTTGAATATTTTGAAACAAATCACAGTTTGGAGACCAACATCAAGGTTCTTCAACAATGGAAAATGTTTGAACATGTTCAACATAAAAGAGATAGACTTTACTTTAAAAACTTGGTATAAAACAAAAAACTATTTCAAAAATGAAATAGTTTTTTTGTTTATCCAATATTGCAAATTTTGGCTTTCAATTGATTAAAATCTTCTTCTGCCATCTTGTCGCCCACATAGTTTTTAGCTGCAAGAGCAAAGTCAACTTCATTAAAATCAATATCTGTCTGCCCAACAATTTCTTCAATCATTGGATTTAACAGGCTTTGTATAATAACATTATATTTAACAGAGTCCTTTTCTTTTGTAATGCCATAATAGTTGGCATAGGTTACCATGTAGTCATCAACGATTTCTTGATATGTTGCCCCGGCTATTGCCTCAATAAGCAAACACATAAATCCAGTTCTATCTTTCCCCTCTGTGCAGTGCACTAAAAATGGCCCTTCGTTATTAAGTATTGCATTAAGCCCGCTGACTGCTTTTGTTTTAAATGCATCGGATGCATAATTCATATTCATTGTAAGTAAAACAACTTTATTGTTTTCATATAAAGAAGCAAAATTTGGAGAATTAAAATCCTCTGCACTCATGTAGCCATCAATTTTTTCAGTGGTATCGGCAAGATTAATCATAAAATTCACCCCTGCCTGCCCCATCAACGTATCAACATATGATGCCCTGTTGTGTTGATTATCACATGGAGATGCTGAGCGATATATAAAGTTTTCTTTTAGATTGCCACCACTTAAACTTCTAAAATTAGCAAAGACAATGTCGCTTGGATATTCATTTCTTTGGTCACGATATTCAATATTTCTCACATCCTGAATATCCTTGTATTTCCCGCGCTGTGCTAGCGTTATAGTTGCTGTGACTTCGCTCGAAAAATCGCTCATAAGCCAGAGGTCATTGCCATTTGATTCTTTTGCAAAATCAGCATCATACCAAATATCATTTCCATTGTTTATGGTCACTTTTATGTATGGGTAACCTTTGTAAGCAACAAGCAACTTTTCGTTGTTTTTTGTGTAATAACCATTATAATATGGTATATCCATCATTTCATAACCATTTGAAAAAACAACATTAACGCTATCGCCATAAACAAAGCCAAGTGCATTAAACTCATCAATAGTTTTTTTGATGTATATACCGCCAAATTCAGTTTCATGCTCGATCGCGCAGTTTTCTAAGGCAACAACCTCAGCCTTTTTATTACACGCAACAGCAAACAATGGTAAAATCGCCATCATGGCGGAAAAAACTAACATTAAAATTTTATTTGATTTTTTCATAATAAAACCCTCTTATTTTTTACAAACAAATTATATCAAAAAAATAAATTATTTACAAATATATAAATGAGTATATTTAATTTTTATATGGCGATTTAAAAATAACATAACATACATCCAACTATCATCAATCATTAAATAAAATTAAAATTATTCCGCCATTTAATTGACATCAAAAGCTTAACTATTATATACTGAAAATATGGGAGGATATTATGAAATTTTCATTTAATTTGGGCTGGCTATTTGGCAAAAGAAACAAATCAGATAATACAACACACGAAAAAAATGTGCCAATGCAAAAAGCCACAACTAACAATAGCGACAAAATTGAAAGATATCGTGCTTTAGAAGAAGAAATGTTTGAAAAAATGAGAAATCCAGAAGTGGAAAAAAATGTCAAAATTGCACTTGAAGCAGTCGATTGCAATCTCATTGACTTTGAGCGCAAAGCCAACAACATAGCAGGATGTATACTGTCTGAAAAGTCATTTAAAAAACAATCACTTAGAAACACATTTATTGAAGGGGCAAAGGTCGGGCGCCAGGAGTTATCGCTTTCAAATTCCTTTAAACTACCAAAGGCTGCTGATTATTATTTTGAAAATTTTTATTCAGATGAAAAGCAATTAGAACTATTTAATCAAACAGAAGAAATTAAAGAAAAATACAACAAACTTATGAACGAAGTATAAAAAATGCTGGGCTCCCTCAGCTTTTTTATTATTCTAAATCGTATTCATTTAAATTACTCGCGCAAAATTTGATGTTAAAATTTTCAAATATCAAATAGTTTTTTATTCCGTATTTAATGTTTTAACTGTAAAAAATTAAAAAAAGAGCAAAACTTTTTTGCTCTTTTTTTTAACATTCAACTATAAGCCCATTTTGGTATTTCCAATAGTTTCTATTTCCTGCATGACTGCCATTTTGGTCATAGAAATATATTTTATCATAATTTATACCAGCGCTTGACATTGTATTTGCATTCCAATCACTATAAGAACCTGTATAATATAACTTTTCAATAGTTGAAGATGTAAATATATTACCATGATTTCCAGCCACATTTGATGATAGAACAAGTTTTTGTAATGTTACCCCTGCAAATGCATCCATGTCAATTTCTGTTACAGAGTTTGTCATATAAATTTCCGTTGCATTTACTCTCAAAAATGCTGAGCCCCTAATAACTTTTAGTGTATTTGGCAAGATGATGACATCAACATACTGCATGCCAACAGTTAGAGTATAAAATGACTTTTTAGTAACGCCCGTGACAGTATAAATTTGAGCACCATAATCTTGTCTTATAAAATGAGGGATTACTAGCTTAGACCAATGTGAGAAATTGTGGAAGTTAGATATATACCTCTCATCCTCAGGCAAAGTATCATTGTCATAAAGTGAGAATACAGGATTTGTTGTATTGTCAGTATACAAAACTCTTACTTCAATGTATACATCGTGTTCATAAGTCCATTGTACTATTTGTCCTTTCTCAAATTCACTATCCACATAGTCATAAATTGAGTAATCAGAATATCCATCTCCCATTGAACCAAGTGATATTTTAAACATGTACTCTGAATCATATTCAACTTCATCTCTAAATAATTCACATCCAGACATTGTGTAAATTACATTATATTTAATGCTTTCCCATACAGCATAAAGAGTTATTGTGCCGTTTTTTAATTTTGTAAGATTTGAAACTTCGGCTTTATCCTCATATTTAACTGCACTATTTGGATATAATGCCCAACCCGCAAAACATTTGCGGTCTCCAATTTCAAATGTGCAATCATTAAGAGTCACGGTGTCTCCATATGTGACTGTCATTTGTTCCATTTCGCCAGTTGCGCTTGTGCTATTTTTATCAAATTCAATGTAATATGTATAGCCTTGCCAAACTGCATATAAGTTAACTTGACCAAAACTATCAACATATTGTAATAGTTGTATTAAATCATTTTCAGTTATTGTATATTCATTTTCAAAAGTTGCATCTGTTGCAGTTTTTGATAATGCCCAACCCATAAAGTCAAACCCAACACGTGAAAACTCATTTGAGCGAAGTGGATATGCATAATTTGTGATACTTCTAGTAATATCTTCTGTATAACTTATTTCGTGTGATGTTGTTTCTCCTCCATTTGCATTGTATACAAATGAGAAAGTATCTTTTCTCCATTTTGCGTAGAAAGTAATATCCGCTGTTATTTTATATTCACTTTCTCCATCCCACACAACAACAGCATTGTTAAGCCCTGTCCAGCCAAGGAATGTGTATCCACTAACTGATGGTTTATATGAAGCAAGCGTCTCTTGGCTCCAAACCGCGTACAGAATTATTTCGCCAACACCATCATATCCACTCTTGTTAAGATCAATCACGTCGTCTTCTGTATAAGCCAGTTCTCCATCTGGAGTTAAGGCCCAACCGAGAAATGTGTGATTAACAAGATGTGAAGAATTTGATCCAATTCCATTTTCATTGAAAATTACTTGTGATTGCTTTGTGAAATATGAGTGAAAAGCATCATAATTGTTTGATAAATTGCCGTGTGATAAGTAGTTTAATTCTGGTTTTTCTCCAGTTCCTCCATTGGCATCAAACTTAACAACATTTGGAACAAAGTAGGCATATAAAGTCTGTCGATATTGTTCTCTATTATAGAATACCTTTGTATCATTTGTAACTTGTATTCCTTTGCCATTAAAGTCAGTAAACCAGCCAACAAACTTAAATCCCTCTCTTTCAATTTCAGGAAGTTGCATCAAACTACCAAAAGTTGAATTTCCTTTATCGTATTTTGCCATAAAAGCTTCTTCATGATTTGTTCCATCATTATAATTTAAAACAATTTCAAAAATATTTGAAACAAATGTTGTTTCATATCCGCCTGTTGTATAACGCAGTATTTGAACCACATCTGCAATGTCAACGATTCCATCTAAGTTAACATCTGCATAGTCAATATCAAAATCGGCATTTCTTATCTTCATGCTTTCAACAAATCTTTCTTGGTCATCTTTGTCTAAAACAACATAATTTGAAACGATAACGGCGTCAACTAAATCAACCTCATCATCCCCATTTATATCTCCAGGAAGATGAGAAACAATGATTATTTTGCCAGAATAAGCAAGAAATTCCGTTCTTTCTCCATTTTCATCGGTAAATTTATCTTGATTGTCTTTGTTTGTAACTTCAATAAGATACCCGTCTCCCGGTATGTTAACGTCGGGCGTTTTAAATGTTAAAGCCAAAATCGTGCCATCTTTTTTGTAATCCGTGCCACTTTGAGCAAGCATAACATTTAAATGATTTGGATAAACCTTAAATGCATCAATAGTGTTGTTTCCATTTAAGATATTGCCGTATTTGTATGAAACAAGAGTAAGTCTTGGATCATAGTTTACAGTAAAGTTTGCTGCTGTAATACCTTTGCTAGCATGCAAGTCAATAAATACTTTAACGTTTTCTCCATCACCTACTGCATAAGCATTTGATACCACAACCCTTGGAAGCTGTCTAATTTTCTCTTTAGTGTTAACCTCAGATTTTGTTTCAAATCCACAAACAACGCATGAACATATTATCTCGTTATCATTTTCAATTGTTCTAAACATGTGCATCTCTTGATGTCCACATTCTGTACAATAGTGAGCATGGTCATTTCTAAAACTCAAAAGATTTACTGCTGTGTAGTCATAATGGTGATCAGCAAGAGGAAGGGCGCACCCTTTTTC
>CADBOH010000031.1 GCA_902796285.1 uncultured Eubacteriales bacterium
TGAAGGTTATGCGATTATCACCGATACAGTTGGACTTATTAGCGATTTGCCACACCAACTTGTAGATGCATTTTCTTCAACTCTTGAAGAGTCGGTTGACGCAGATCTATTATTGCATGTTGTTGATCTTTCACTTGATAAAGAGGATAATGGCATAAAGGAATATGAAGCCAACATGAAAGTTACAAATGATCTTCTTGATAGTTTGGGGGCAACAAAGAATAGAATTGTTGTTTACAATAAAGCCGATTTAGTATTCAAACCAACGCTAATAAAAGACAACGAAGTACTCATATCAACAAAAAAGAAAACAGGGATAGGCCTGCTTCTTGCAAAAATAAAACGCAATCTTTTGGGTTAAGATTGCTTTTTGTTTTGATTGTATACCTCATTTAACTTTTCAACCAAAAAGTCAACGTCAACATAGTGGACAGCTGCTGCTTCTTCCACTGTTTCTTCAAGCCCTAAATGGCAAAAAATACAATGCATGCCAAAGCCCATAAAAACATCACCAAGGCTTTCATCCAATTTGATTACATCATCAATTATCATGTCTTTTGTTATTTTCATTTCTTTTTCCATGTTTAAAATTATACACAAAAAATTTGTATTGTCAACCAAACAAAGAAATTTTATTATAGGTGTTTTTTGTTGTTTGTCGAATGTTGTGTTTTTTTGCCAAGAAGTCATATAAGTTTTTCAATCAGAGTAAGTTATAGCATGGAAAGGATTAGTAAAGAAATTTCAAAGAAAGTTATTTCAATTGGTAGCGGAAATATTGTTGGCTATGTTTTAAACGTTTTGTTTGATGAAGAATTAAAACATATTGAAGGTTATATGGTAGTTGATGACGAAAGTGAAGAAGTTTTTCTTTTGTCATGTCAAAAAATTAAATCTAAAAGTGAAGAGTGCTTTATGATGGATAATGACGACGATTTGGAAATTTATATTTCATCCGTATTTAATAATCCAATTGGCAAGGTTGTTTATGATAAAAATGGTTTAAATCTTGGCAAAGTGATAGATATTGAGCACGAAAGGTATTGTGTTAAGAAAATTATAACAACGAAATGCGAATTTCCATCAATTTATTTGCAAAAAGCGGGTAATGACTGCTTGATATTTGGAAAAAACAAAAAGAAAAAGCCAAAAGTATTATTTAAGTCAAAGGCTAATTTGCCAAAAGTTTATATAGAAGAGAAACAGGTCGTGCAAAAAACAAAAGAGTATCCAATAAGGCTAATTGCACAAAGTGAAAACTTGCTTGGTAAAAGGATATCACACGACATATTTGGGCTAAACAACGAATTGATTGCTAGAGAAAATGAAGTTGTAACAAAAGCAATCATCCAAAAAGCGAAAAAACATAATAGATACAATCTCCTTATGTTTTATGTAAGATAATGGCAATCTTTGTGATTGCCTTTTTTATAAATCGCACGAGGCATATATATTTAATATATATGTTTTTTAATTTTTATCAAAAAACACGCTTAATCGTTTGTATTTTTGATATCATTTGTAGTAAAATAAATTTATAAATAGGAAAAATGTCTTAAAGGAGTGGGCTTTATGGTTAGAATTATCCCTAGAAGAACAAAAGTTAAACTTGAATTTATAAGAGGAATTACAGCAATTGACTTAGTTATTGCTATTCTTTTGATAGCAGTTCTCGCGGTTTTGATTGCGGCAAACTTCCCTGGACATTATTGGATTGCAGTTGCATGGGCAATACTTGGAGTATCAATGTTTTTCAAAATTGCCGATAGTGATAGGTTTTATGTTACGATGATGCACTTAGCAAGATTTTCTATGCAGAAAAAGAAATATGAAAAAAATCCTGAAAAGGGCAAAAGCAATATAAAAGACATTATACCTTTTGAATCAATCTATCAAGACAGATGCATCAACTTTGGCAGTTATTATGCTGAGGTACTTGAAGTTAAGCCAATTTTGTTTGATTTACTAAATGAATACAGCCAAAACAATGTTATTGACATTGGGTTTGGTAATGCACTTAGAAGACTTGACGAAGCTCAAACATGTGAACTTGTTAAAATAAACAAGGCGATGGTGCTTGACAATTATGCCTATAACGAGAATAAGAAATACGACCGTCTTCTTGATCAGCTTTATGAAAAACAAATGTCCCAACAAGAAATTGATGCCAGAGCGCCAATTTTTGAGGAGAGAGTTTCGTTTATAGAAGGGAAAAATAGAACCGAAAAGATCTACAAAGATTATTTCTATCTTGTAGTAATGGGCAGAGATCTTGAAGCGCTTGATAATACTGTTAGCGGTATGGCGGCGTCACTAGCAACAGCCTTAACACCGGTGACTACTAAAAGATTGGTGGGACGTGAACTTGCAATCTTTTTAAGAGCAAACTATAATAGGGAATTTAATGAAAGAGATCTTGAAAGTGTGCCTTTCTCAGAATACATAAATTGGGCAACTCCAAATAAAATCAAATTTTCTTCGGCAAGATATAACATTGATGGTAACAATTACAGAACTTATGCAATCACTGAATATCCATTGCAAGTTGGCAACGCTTGGGGAGCATCATTCTTCCTTCTTGACAGAACTAAGGTTGTAATGAAGTTTAAAAAGGCACCTAAGTTTGAATCTGAAAAGAAAATTGATAAAGCCATAATGGATATGGAGTCAAAACTCTATAAAACAGGAAAAAGTTCAACAAGGATTGAACTTCAAACACACCTTGAAACACTTAGAAACTTGCTTGCAGAACTTAAAAACTCAAACCAACAACTTTATGATGTTAACACATTTATCACATGTGAAGACTCTGCAAGAAAAGACGTTAAATCTGTTTTAA
>CADBOH010000032.1 GCA_902796285.1 uncultured Eubacteriales bacterium
AATTTTGATGTTGTTTACTTCGCCGGCGGCGATATAGCCCCTCTATTCGAACTTGCAAACAACTCTAATTTAGAACAAGTTATGCTTGGTTATCTTCAAAATGGCGGTGTTGTTTTTGGAGAAAGCGCAGGAGCAATAGTGTTTACTGAAAGCTGTGAAAATGTTTGGAAGCTTAAAAGAATGCTTGCCGACAATAAGGGCAAATATGCTGATGACCTACCTTCATTTAAAGGGCTTGGATTTGTTGATTTAAACTTCTACCCTCATTGGAATTATTTAACTCAAGAACAAAAGGCCAAAGCAGAACAATATGCAGAGGTTTATAAAATAAAAATCACAGCACTTAACGATGGCCAGTGGCTTGAATATGGAATAAAAGATATTTTAATGCAAATCGTAAGAAGAAAAATGCATAGAAGATAACAATAAAAAAAGACTTTCAGTATGAAAGCCTTTTTTATTCCTCCATCATTTTGGTCAACGCAACCATGACGCCAAGTTTGCCATATTCATAAGTAAGGCCGCCTTGCATATACAAAGTGTAAGGCTCAACAACGGGAGCATCTGCTGAAAGTTCGATAGTTGACCCTTGTGTGAAAGTGCCCGCAGCCATAACCTCATCAAAAGGATAGCCTGGCATAGGCCCTGGCAAAACAGTTACAAAGGCGTCAATTGGTGATCCATTTTGCAACCCTTGACAAAATTTTGTTAAGTTTTCTGCATTTTTTAAATCAAACTTTTGGATGATATCCGTTCTTGGTTCGTTCCACTTTGGACTAACGCCGCTAAACTCAAGTTTTTCAAGCATATAACTAGCAAAAATTGCCGTTTTAAGTGCACCTTTGACCGCGTTTGGCGCCATATACAAACCTTTAAAGAAAAGGATGTTTTGATTAAAGTTTGCCCCTAGGCTCTTTCCAATACATGGTGCAGTGAGCCTATCAGCAACCATTTCAATAAGATCACTTCTGCCAGCTACATAACCACCACTTGATGCAATCCCACCACCAAGGTTTTTCATGAGTGAGCCAACAACAATGTCAGCTCCCACCTCGCAAGGTTCTTTTTTCTCAACAAGCTCGCCGTAACAATTGTCAACCATAATGATTACATTTGCATCTGCTTCTTTGATAACAGTGCAAACCTTTTTAATCTGCTCAATCGTCAAACTCTTTCGGCTTGAATAACCGGTCGAACGCTGAATTTCAACCAACTTAACATTTTTCTTTTTAAGCCTCTTTCTTATTTTATCATAGTCAAAATCATCATTAACAAGTTCAATTTGTTCATATTTTACACCATTATTTTTTAGTGACTGAGTGCTATCACCAGTAAGACCAATTATCCCCCTAAGTGAATCATAAGGAAGCCCAGTTATACTAATCATTGTGTCACCATGATGACAAAGCGCTGAAAGAGTGAGTGCGATTGCACTTGTGCCAGACATTATATGTGGGCGGACAAGGGCATCCTCAGCTCCTAGAACTTCGGCAAAAATTCTTTCAAGTTTATCTCTGCCACCATCATAAAATCCGTATCCATTGATATCTTGAAAGTCGCTATATGAAACTCTGTTTTTAACAAAAGCATTTAAAACCTTTTGGCTGTTAAACAAACAGATCTCATCTATTTTTTCAAATTCAGTTTTAATTTCTTCTTCTGCTTTTAGCGCAAGTTTTTTAATTTTTTCATCAATTATTAATTCCATTTTATCCTCTTTCACCGGATCATTATATCATAACTATAACAAAAATTAAACAAAAAAATCAACTTTTTATTTTTTAATCATTTAACACCCTTATGCAAGCCCTGCTTGCGCTTTGCTCTTGCAAAGCAAGGTGGGGAAGAAAAAAAAGAATCACCCGTCTCGGCAATTCCTTTGGTAAACGATGAGTGGACTCGTTATCGGCCCTCAGCCGATGGCCGAGCCTTGGCTCCGACTCCACCCCCACCTTAGAAGGCACCACTACGTGCCTTCAGCCCGTTAAGGGTGGTGCCTTGCGAAAATACCTTAGCATTTTCTAACAGGAACACCCTGATGCAAGCCCCGCTTGCGCTTTGCTCTTGCAAAGCAAGGTGGGGGAAAAAAAAAGAATCACCCGTCTCGGTAATTCCTTTGGTAGAGATGAGTGGACTCGAACCACCGACCCCCACCTTATCAGGGTGGTGCTCTAACCGGCTGAGCTACATCTCTATAACAATCTCAACGATTGCACCCTTTATTATACTGATTCAACTTCCATTTGTCAACAATATTTTTAAATTAAAATCAAAAATTTTTATTTAAATAATGCAGGCTCAATTTTTAGCAATGAAGCAAACTCCTCTACTTTAAAAAGTTTTATTTTCCTGCCCTTGCTTATAAGTTTTTGGCAAAATTTAAAGCGGTCAGTCCCTTCATCACCATAAACAAACATATTACACTCGTTTATCTTTGTTGTAAACTCATATCCCCTTTTATAGATCTCTTCAACCAATGTAAGCCTTAAATCTTTTTTTATTTTATTAAAAACTTCGCCAAAGGCAATTTTGCCTTTTTTCTTTATATGCTTATACTGCTCTTTTAATTGCTCAACTTTATCAATAAATCTAGTCTTTTTAGCTTTTTGTTCAAAGTCAGCCGTACTTACCTTACAGTCTGGATATCTACTAGCAAGTTCTTCAAGGCTGATTTCGCACTTTTTACAAATTCTCTTTGCAATCAAAAAGGTTGCATGTGCATCATCGCTGCTTTTATGATATTGAAAATCTGTTTGTATATTAAGCTCATCTACGATTTTTTCAAGCGACTGCACATGATCATTTTTAGAATAATTTTTATAAATTTTTTGAGTGTCATATCCTTCAAGCTCAAATGCTGGCAGCCCATACCTTTGGCAAGCATATTGCAAAAAATGAAAATCACTTGAAATGCTGTGCCCAAATATGATTTGTTTGTGTTTGTATAATAGTTTTTTTATATCTTCATACTGCGTGGTAAAATTGCCCTGTTTGTAAAAATATTCATCACTATATGCAAGTTCAATCTTGGGTCTTGAACTTTTTGGTGACAAAATAAATTTACTCTCTGGGTTGATAACAATATCATCTTTTTCAAGTATTCTCATCTTATCATCAACCAGCACATATCCAAAAGAGCAAATATGATATCCATCGCTGCACTCAATATCAAAAAACAAGTACTTCATACAACATAATAATAGCACAAAACAAAACTTTACTGCAATAAAAAAGAGTCAAAATTTTCGACTCTTTTTTTATAACTCTTTCATGATTTCGGCTTTTTTGGCTTCATAATCCTCTTTTGTTATAAGCTGTTGATCATAAAGCTTTTTAAGTTTTTCAAGTTTTTGCTCTGGTGTTTCTTTGGGCTCCTCTTTAGGCTCTTCTTTTTCCTGAACCTCTTCGTCGGTATCAAGATTTTTAATTTTGCCTTCATAGTAGTCGTTTACCATATTTCTCTTTCTTCTCTCTTGAATAAATCTAAGAATAGAACTTGAAATTGCAGCATACACAACAGCAAGTGCAATCAATGCAATCATTAAATGAGAGCCAAGCAACCCAAATGCATTGCTAACTTTTATATTCCCATCGACAATATTGATGCAGCAGAATAAGAATGTAAGATAAAAATCAATAAACCCATAACTTAAATATGTAATGATTTGAAATGGGATATAAGACTTTTTAAATCTAAGATACATAACTGCAACAACATCGGCAACCATGAGTTGAAGTGAAAGTATAACTGCAATCTTAACAAACCAAAGAAGAGCAACTCCTGCATTATGATTTGTAACCATCGCAACAACAAGCCAATCACTAACAATCCAAAGCACCGCGCAAACAGCAATCACTGAAACAAATGCAATGGAAACAGTCTTGTATTCATTGTTTTCAATTCTCCTAATCCATGGAAGTATTGAAATAAGTGCCAAGCTCAAAATACCAATCATAGCAGCAGTTCCAAATAATCCTGGAGATATTTTAAGCACTTGAGTTGCTGCTAAAACAATAATGCCTGCGGCAACAAAAATCCCTACCATTGCTATTGTGGCTAAGAGCTTATAAAGCCTGCCACCATCAGCAAATTTTTGAGCAACGCTTAATTTCCTATCCATATCATCTATACGTCTTCTCATAAAAACTCCTTTAAGTTTTTTCATTTTAGCATACTTAAATGCAAAAAACAACTGATTTTTTATCAATAAACAAAAAACATGCAATATTTCTTGCATGTTTTTGTTGATTAATTTGCTTTTTTGTTGTCTTTTAAATGAGTAACAAGTCTTAAAATAGCAAACACTAAATCAATTAAAGATACAACCGCATATAAAATGGCTAGTAGGCTTGTAAGTTTTATAATAAGTACAATTGCAAAAACAAATGAAAGCCCGCTAAATGCAACGCTGATTATCTTTGAAACGAAACCATATGTGCCTAGATCTATTTTTTTTGAGCACATGTACAAAATAGGATTTACTATTGCCCAAATTGGATAAATCAAAAGGATAACAGCCATAATGATGGATATTACATTAGAGTAAAATAAATCATACATATACAAGCTAATAGTCGTGCCGTAAATGTCAACATAACCAATATAAATTGGTATAAAGACAAACCAAACAAACAAAAGTCCAGCAGTAACAAGCCCAAGAATGTTGAAAACCTTGTTCGCTTTTGAAGATGTTCCAAATGCTTTTTCCGTTGACTGTTTTTTCTCCTGTGATTGTTTTGGTTGAGCCTCCTCGTGCACCTGAGCAAAGTATGAAACATCAACGCCGTAAAACTTTGCAAGTTTGTCAAGCACTTCATAAGAAACCTGCTCAAATCCAAGTTCCATCTTTTCATAACTTGTTCTTTCAATTTCAGCAATTGCTGCAACTTGAGTAGTATTCAAGTTATGTTTATTTCTAAGTGCAATCAAATTTTCGCTAAATGTATTTAAAGCCATTCCCCATCCTTTTTTAGTCTAAAAGTAGTATAACAATTTAGCTCCTGGCTTGTCAAGAAATTTACTTAATTTTATCACATGTAGGTAAAGATGAATATATATTAATGGGAGAAAATATGAAAAAAATATTTGAAGGTACAGGGGTCGCACTTGTAACCCCTTTTAAACACAACGTGATAGATTTTGAATCTATTGGAGTGTTGATTGACAAATGCTTGCGCGAAGGCGCTAGCGCTATTGTGGCACTTGCAACAACTGGTGAAGGCACCACAATAGCAAAAGAAGAGCGAACTCAAATAATAAAATATTGCTTAGCTAAGATTGACAAAAAGGCAAAGTTGATTGTTGGCACCGGCAACAATGATTTTAAAACCTGCTACTCTCTCACAGAGGAGGCAAGGTCTTTGGGCGCAGACGGGGCACTTGTTGTTACACCATACTACAACAAAACTTCGCAAAGAGGAATTATAAAATACTATGAGCAGTTATCCAAAATAGGTCTGCCTATTATAATGTATAACGTCCCTGCAAGAACAGGACTAAATATTGAGCTTGACACTATAAAAAAGATTATTGAAAGCAATCCTAACGTTTATGGTATAAAGGAAAGCACTTGTGATATAAACCGAATAATAAAGCTTCATCAAATCTGCAAAGACAAAATCGCAATTTATAGCGGTGAAGATGATTTAAATTTGATTTTTTATATGCTTGGTGCAAGCGGGGCCATAAGTGTAACTGCAAATGCTCGTTGCCAAGATGTTCAACATGTATTTGAACTTGCAAAAGCACAAAAATACAAGTTGGCACTAGAAAAACAAACCTTCCTTTCACCAATAAACAAAATACTTTTTTGTGAAACTAATCCCGTGCCAATAAAATACATGCTAAAAGAGATGGGACTAATAAAAAGCGATAACGTGCGTATGCCACTTGTAAAACTATCCCCAACCAGCAAAAGAAAAGTTCGTGATTTAATAAAGGCGCTTTAACTAAAAAGCGCCCTATATTTTTGTGTAAAATCCAGCCGGCAAAAGCATTATCCTTTTTGCCATTTCTATTGCCCCAATAGCAAACACTCTTCGAGACGCAACTTGATGCGTAATTTCTATCTTTTCATCATCTAGATAAAACTCTATTTTATGCGTTCCTCTTTCGTTCCCCACCCTACATGAAACAACTTTAGCGTCATTAAAGGTTGGTAAAAGAAAGTTTAGAATAGTTTTTGCAGTGCCACTTGGAGCATCCTTTTTTTGTTTGTGATGATACTCACATACCACAACATCTGCCCCTACCAGTTGTTGCGCACAAACTTTAAGCATATCTAATATTGCATTTATACCCCTACTAGCATTAGGGCACATCAGCACTGGGCAAACTTTGGCAAGCCCCTTCATCCTTTTTAAATCACTTGCAGAAACCAGTGTTGAAAAACAGCAGTATGCAATCTTTTTTTTCCTGGCATATTCAACATAATCCGTTCTATCATCACAAGTTGAAAAATCCACAATAACGTCTGCATTTTCAATTTGAAAAATATCATCGTTTTTATCTATCTTTCCAACAACGTCGTATCCACTCTCCTCACAAATCTTTGCAACTTCTTGCCCCATTTTGCCAAGCGCGCCTATAATCAAAACCCTCATGCAGCCTCCTATAAATATTCAAACTTATCTCTCTTTAAAATGCTCGAAATAGGCAAATCAAAAATTGTGTAAGCCCCATGCTTTTCATTTTTAATAAGATTAGCTGCGGCGCGGGCAAACGACGTTATTACGCCAGCCGTAAAATCAGGATTTGATTTAAGGTTGAGCGAAAAATTTATTGTGTTGCTTGCACTTATTACTTGCCCCTTGTGCGCAAATGTCTTTAAGCTATCGAGTTTGTTTTGACCGACAAAATGCACAGTGGTTTTATAACCCTCAAAATAATCTGGCATAGATATTATTCGTTTTTTAACTTGATCCCTATCCTCTTTGGCTGTAACCACATAGCACTCACGATGGTGAAGATTTTTACCTTCTTTAACCTTTTCTCCATTTTTAATTTTTTCAATATCTTTTATGCTAGGCACAGTAAACTGAATGGCATCTTTAACGCCTGGTATATTTTTTATTGCTTGCGTGTGCCCTTGGCTTAAACCCTTTCCCCAAAAAGTATAAGGCTTAAAACCTAGCCCATCAAATAAAGCGCGCATAAAACTAAACAAACCCGGATCCCAGCCAAAAGAGCAGAGGGCAACTTTGCCATTTTGTTTGGACAGTCTGTCAAGTTTTGTAATATATGTTTTTAGCCTTGCATGATTATCATAACTATCTATTATATTAAAATTTTTTATTAGCCTTAATCCTTGCTTTTCAAGTTCATTTTGCGAGCCACCACATAAAAACAACAAGTCTATTTTGCCTTTATAATTTTCAACATCATCATAATTTATAACCCCGGGCAAATCTCTTTTTGAAAAAATTGCCACAAGATTAAAGTCATGGCCCGCCCTTATCTTTTTTTCAACCGCTCTTCCAAGGTTGCCGTATCCTACGATACCCACGTTCAATTTCATCTTAACCTCTCTTAAAAAGAAAATTATAAATTTCAATTATTTTGTTTTCATAATTATTTCCATCTGCAAAAAAATAATAAAAATATTTATTTTGACAAATATTTTTTAATTTTTTAATATTTTTATTTTTTGTTTTAATGATTATTTTAATTTTATTATTATATTTTTTATGCCCTATAAATTGGGCAAAACCGCATTTTTGACAGACAATTGTTTTTTTATCATTTAATTTGAAAATATTTATTATTTTTGTTTTTATTTTTGTGTTTTTTAAAATTTCGCTAACGCTTTTATGAAGAACGTTGCCACCATATTGTGATAGAATCAGCATATCTCCATAGCAAATTTTTTTTATGGTTTTTGCATCGTTTATAATATTGGGGCTAACCTCTTTTACGCCAGAAACATCACTATAATTTTCATAAACCTTTGCACCAAGCAATTTTGCAATTATTGCTCCACTTGTATCCCCGCCGCCTCTATCAAACAAAACAATCTTATTGTTAAACAGGTCTTTTCCATAAAACCCACACGTGCAAAAATTTTTGTATATTCCAGTATACTTAATCAATCTTTCTCTTGTTTTATTTAAATCCAATTTGCCACGATAAAAACAAATCACATCCTCTGCTGGAACGAATTTTATGCCAAGATACTTTGACATTATTTTAGTGGTCAAAAACTCGCCTCTTGACACCATGTAATTTTTGTCTTTCGACCTTTTTATTTTGTTTAGATAATATTCTAAATCAATTTTTACCCCTGTCAGCACTTGCAGGGTTTCAATCTTTTTTTTGATCTTTAAAAGTATGTCGCTTGACTGTTTTTGCTTTTCATAGTACTCAATAAGTAGGTCAGTTAATTTTTCATCATCATCTTCACTTTTGCCAATAGCCGAAAAAACTAAAACCTTGCGCCCACATTTTTTTGATACTCTCTTTATGTTTTTAATGCCATCCTTATTTGTCGTGGCACGGCCACCAAACTTGCATACTATCATACTTTGTTCTCTTTTTGCTTTATAAGCTGCTCCAAAATTTGCACTCCGTTTTGTGCAGCACCTTTGCGCAAGTTGTCTGATACAACAAATATATGGTATGTGTTTGGATAATTTATATCCTTTCTTACCCTGCCAACAAAAACTTTGTCTTGCCCCCTCACTTCTATTGGCATTGGAAAGTGCGGATAATCATCAATATATTCAACTCCGTCCGTATTTTTTAAGGTTTGCACTATCTTTTTTAATCCGCATCTTTTTGTCGTCTCAAAAGTTATACTCTCGCTGTGGCACACACTTATTGGCACTCTCACGCAGGTTGCTGAAACGGCAATATTTCTATCGCCCAATATCTTTTTTGTTTCATATATCATCTTGTTTTCTTCTTTTGAAAAAAGGTTCTGTTGCAGTGGCCCTATATATGAAATCAGGTTATCTTTAATTGGGTAAACAAAGCACTGGGGTGTTTTATTCTTGTTAAGATCATCAAGTCCGGCCTTGCCAGCCCCACTAACTGCCTGGTATGTTGAGTAAATAATTCTTTTTATACCAAACTTTTTATAGATGCCATATAAAGCCATAACGCCCGCAATTGTTGAGCAATTTGGATTACAAATTATATTGCCCTTTATCTTTTCGCTATTAACCTCTGGCACAATTAAGGGATATTTTTTTCTGTAAGCGGCTGAAAAGTCAATGACGCGCGCCCCATTTTTTGCAAACCTTTTCACATAGTTTTTTGAAACCTCATCCCTTGTACAAAAAATCACAAAGTCAAATTTACGCCTAGCTTCGCCATCTTCAAGAAACCGAACTTTCAAAAATCTGTTGCCAAGTTTTATTCGTTTTCCTGCCGAATTTGCTGATGCATAAAGAATATATGTATTATCTGAAAGTCCCTTCTCTTCAATAACTTTTAAGGCCGTTCTACCAACAACCCCAGTTGCTCCAACTATTGCTATTTTGTATTTCATCTGTTGCTCCTGGTATATTAAATGACAAAATAATGCCAAATGTTCGGGCAAATAAAAAACCGCCTAAATTTTAAGCGGTTTTTGATTCACTGTTTTGTCGTGAATTTTTTATTTTTTTAACTATAAATGGTATTAAGTAGAATAACGAAATATAAGCAAGTATTATAACTACATAAATTATATGATATGGGAAGTTAAGGTTAAGTTCGAGCGGGTCATTTCTTAAATACATATAATCTGCGCCCGGAATTATAACCCAATCAACCAAAACGCCCCATAAAAACATTGCCGCAAAACACAACAGAACTTGCCATATCTTTTTAAACTCAAACTTTACAAACTTTAATGTCATCAAAAGTATTGCAACTACAAAGCCAGTAACGTGAGATGTAATACTATAAAGGCAAGTAAATGAAATATATGTTTTGTTTATGCCAACTGCTGGGAAAAGCAAAAATGCCACTGTTGCTAAAAGCCCAACTATGCAAGCAAAATTTAATAGAAATCTATTTTTGGCAAACACCCCAATAATCAAAACCCATACCGCCACCGAACAAATGTGAAGAGGCATGATTATTTGAAACACGCTTTGAAAAGTATAACTATTTGCAATAATAAGGTTTACAATCCTTGAAGCAATTTCAAAAAACAAAAGTACGGATGCTAAAATTTTTAATAATATATCCTTTGCTTTTTGCGACCTCTTAAAAAATAATATTGATAGTATTATTGCTGCCACAACTGCAACACACAGCATAATGATATGCCTGTATCCCCACATATAAGAACTTTTTGGCAAAGAGGGGTTGTTTTCGTTTGTCCACCAATCTTTAAATGACATAATCTTCTCCAGTTATTAGTTTAAAGCATATCATATTTTTTGTTATTCACCAAATAATAAATCAAATTTATCCGATATTTTCAATGAGAAACATGGCCTTAAATTCTTCATTATTCTCAAACAGCTCTTTAAATGAACCCTCATCCACAATTTTACCGTGATCTAAGAAAAATATCTTGTCAACATCTTTAATTGTAGAAAGTCTATGAGCAACAATCACAATTGTGCTTTTTCCTTTAAGAGCGTCAATGCTTCGTTTTACTTCTTCCTGAGCAAAGTTATCAAGCGAGCTTGTGCTTTCATCAAAAATAATAATGTTTGAATTTCTAAGTAGTGCTCTGGCTATGGCAAGTCGCTGCTTTTGCCCGCCCGAAAGTTTTATACCACTTTCTCCTACCTTTGTTTCAATGCCATTTGGCAATCCATTAACAAACTCGGCAAGTGATGCTTTTGTTATGGCAGCTTCAAGCTCTTCATCTGTCGCATCTGGCTTTGCAAGAACAAGGTTTTCCCTTATTGTCATATCAAAAATATATGGGAATTGGTTGACAAGTGAAATTGTACTTCTTAAAGTCTCTTTGTTTAAATCCTTGATGTTTTTCCCATCAATCAAAATTTCTCCACCTTCGGCTTCATACATTTTGCTCATCAAGTTGAGGATTGTCG
>CADBOH010000033.1 GCA_902796285.1 uncultured Eubacteriales bacterium
AATTTAACAACATACATATTGTTTTTTATAATTTAAATGAAACTCTTTCATCATCAATATCAATTTGAATAACTTCAACATTTACTCGCTCGTCAAGTTTTACGATTTCATAAATTTGTTTATCACTTCGCTCCGTTGCATTTTTGATATGAAGAAGCCCCGTTGCGCCATTGTCAAGTTTAATTATTGCACCAAATTGTAATATTTTTACAACATTTCCGTCATATCTCTGTCCAACAACCAACTCTTTCATAGCCTTTAACTTTGGACTTTCTTCAAGGGCTTTAAGACTTAGTGCAACCTTCTTGTTTTCCCTATCAAGTTCAATTATTTTAAAAGTGCGCTCATCCCCTTCTTTTAAGACCTCACTTGGATGTGAAATTCTATTATGTGACATATTTGAAATATGAATAAAGCAGTCAACACCATTAACATTTACAAAAGCGCCATAATCTAAAATCTTTTTTACTTTTCCCTCAACAATTTTATTCACAAACATTGACTTCCAGAAAAGTTCTTCTACGTTTTGTTTTGTTTGTTCCTCCAAAATCTTAATACTAGCAACTATTCTCTTATTTTCTTTATCGATTTCAGTGACTGTTGCCTCGAATTGCTTCCCTTCTGCCGCTTTTGGATATTTTGTTTTTAAAGACATTTCATCGCGTGGAACAAAAATTTGATATTCTCCCATTTTTGAGTTCAAGCCCTGATCAGTGCCTTTTGTAACAACAAAAGAAAACTTGCTACCAAGTTTAAGTTTGTTTGCATTTTGAGTTGCAAATACTTGATTGTCAGCCATATCCTTTGACACCTCAATCATGCCATCTTCATTTTTATAATTAGTTATTATAACCTTAAATCTATCACCGATTTTAAGATCTGCATAATTTTCAACTTCTTCTTTAGGTAAAAAGGCATCATTTTTGCCACCAATATTGAAAATGCAGCCATCCTCTCTTTTAATTACAACAACACCATCAAACATTTGCCCTTTTTTGTAATCGGTAAAAGTTTGATTTATCATATCTAAACTAAATTTTTCGCGTTCTTCTGTTTTCATTTTTCCCTCTTGCTTGTTAGTTTAACAAATTATTTTTTCTTTGTCAAAGAGTTGAGGGCAAAATCTTTAAGTTCATTTAATTTGTTGGCAACAATTTCAGTTGCTTTTTCAAGTTCTTCTGCGGTAAGTTTTTTATCATAAAACTCTTCCAAGGCAAATGGCTCTCCAAAGAAAACCTTGTTTCTTCTAAAAATTTTAGGTTTTTTCATTATAAACATAGGAACAATTGGAACTTTGCCTTTAATGGCAAACATTGCAACACCTTGTTTTACCTGCCCCAAGCTTTGATCTTCATTATTTGTTCTTGTACCCTCAGGGAAAATTACCAGTTTTTTGCCGTTTTTTAGCACCTTCAAGCACTCTTTTATTGCGCCAACATCATTTGCTTGTCTATCTATTTTAATCCCGCCAATACCTTTTACAAAGCCACCTTTTGCTTTTTTCTCAAACAATTCTTTTTTAGCAAGATAAAACTTTTTCTCCCATGTATGAGTGGCAAGGATAATAGCATCCAAGTTTGACTTATGATTGCTTGCTATAATACATGGTCCTTTTGGAATATGCTTTTTGCCAATAAACTTTGTTGGATACATTATCCTAAGTGGTATATTTGTTAAAATTTGAAAAAAGTGAAAAATTTTCACAGTCCCCTCCTTACATATTATTTGCACATGCATAAGCTGTTGAAAACGCTGTTTGTAGATTAAATCCACCAGTTAAACAGTCAACATCAAGAACTTCACCAATAAAGTATAGGTTTTTAATCTTTTTGCACTCCATCGTTTTTGGATTTATTTCTTTTAATTCAATGCCGCCACCAGTCACAATTCCACTCTCTACTGGATATATAGAGTCAAAGGTTAACTCAAAATTTTTTAAGCATCTAATAATTGCTTGACGTTGCGATATAGTTACTGAATTAACTTTTGTTTCGCCAGACAAATTAATTCTTTTCAAAAACACATCAACAAGTCTATTAGGCAAAAGTCCTTTTATAATATATGTGATATTTTTATTTAAATTTTCCTTAAAGTCATTAAGTAATCTTTTTTCTAATTGTTCAACTGTTAATGCCGGCTTAAAATCTATTGAAATTTTTACATCTTTTGCATCTGCCACATAACTAGACATTGAAAGCGCAATTGGCCCAGATATTGCATCGTTTGTAAAAAGCATTTCTCCAAAGAGTTGTTTATTTCTTCCGCTAATTTGACAACATAACATAACATTTTTTAGCGACAGCCCTTCTAGGTTTGAGCAAAACTTATCTTTAATTTTTATTGGCGCCAATGCGCTTCTTGGATTAACAACACTAAGACCAAGTTTTTTTGCAAACTTGTACCCATCCCCCTTGCTACCAGTTGCCGGATAACTTTTTCCGCCTGTTGCAACAATCACTTTATCAAAAAGGTAATGCCCATGATCCGTTGTTACTTTAAATCCTTCTGCGGAAACAGAAATATCGTTAACCTTTTCATTTAAAATAAACTTACATTTCTCAGCGTTTTTTACTAAATATTTTGTTACATCACTTGCCTTGTCTGATTCAGGGAAAACCCTTCCACCTCTTTCTGTTTTTGTTTTCATGCCCAAGTTTTCAAAAAAGGCAATTGTATCTTGACTATTAAATCCATTGATTGCCGACATCATAAACTTTTCGCCATGTACAACATTGTTTAAATATTCTTGGGCTGAGCAGTTGTTTGTAAGGTTGCATCGTCCTTTGCCTGTAATATAAATTTTTTTACCGCACTTTTCGTTGCCATCAATAATGGTTACATCATAACCCTTGTGCGAAAGTATGCCTCCGCAAAAAAGCCCACTTGCTCCCGCACCTACCACTAAAATTTTATCATTCATTATCTATCCTTAACCAAACTATTTAATTCTTCTTCTGTCAAGTCTTTATATTGTCCTCTTGATAATCCGCCAAGTCTAACTGCGCCTATTCTAACCCTCTTTAAAAGTTTAATTTGGTGACCTATGGCCTCAAACATTCTTCGAACCTGTCTATTTTGGCCTTCATCAATAACTACAGAAAGCTTTGTAAATCCATTTTCAAATGAAAGTTTTTCAACCCTAGCACTAGGCAATCTTTCTCCATCGATAACTACGCCTTTACGCATAACAGCAAGTTCACTTTCTTTTATCTCTCCTTCTGCTGTAACACGATACTCTTTTTCAGTATGATACCTTGGGTGTGCAACTTTGTTGGCAAATTCGCCATCATTAGTCAATATAATCAGCCCCTCTGTATCATAATCAAGCCTGCCGATTGAAAACAATCTTTCATCACTATCGATTAATTCATAAATCGTTTTTCTGCCCTTTTCATCACTTGCTGTGCAAGCATAACCTTTTGGCTTATTAAGTTTTATATACACAAAAGAAGAAGGCAGATTTACCCTCTTCCCATCAATAGTTACTTTATCTTTTTTTGGATTTACTTGCACTCCAAGTTCATCAACTTGTTTGCCGTTAACAAAAACCCTACCTTCTTTGATAATATCATCACACTTTCTTCTTGATGCAATCCCGCTATTTGACAAAAACTTGTTTAATCTCATTTTACCACTGCTCTATTAGGGTTTTAACTCTTGCCCAAATAGATTTTCTCCTTACATCTTCCATTGTATATATTTTTTGGGAAAATTGCAAGTTTTTATCAACAAATATTTTAATCTCTCCAACTTCGCTGCCTTTTGTTACTGGCGCATCAATTGATTGCATGACGGAGTAGTTGTATGTTACCTTTGCAAGTTCTTCATCTTTTAATGGATAAAAATAACTTTGCCCGCTAGTTCCAATCGAAATATACTCTTTTTTCCCATCATTCACTAAAATTTTATCATCAAATGAATATCCTTTTGTCAAATCAAACATTTTATATTCATTAAAAGCCCTATCAATAAGTTTTGCACTTTCTTCAAACATAGGTCTACAATTTAGCACCACACAAACTATGTTCATGCCTTCTCTTTCGCAACTAGACACAAGGCATCTACCTGCATTGTTAGTAAAACCTGTTTTAACACCATTACAACCATCCAAAAGGTTTAAAAGCTTATTTTTGTTTTTTAAATATCGCACTTTGTTGTCACTATTAGTAATTGTTGTGGATTTTGTTGATACTATTTCTTTAAAAGTGGGATTGTTGAATGCGTAACTTGTGATTAATGCAAGGTCATACGCCGTTGTATAATGCGTTTTTGAGTCTAATCCATGAGTATTATCAAAATGCGAATTTTTAGCGCCTATCTTTCTTGCAGTATCGTTCATTAGTTTTACAAAATTTTTTGTATTCCCTCCTACATGCTCAGCGATTGCTACTGACGCATCATTGCCAGAAACTAGCATTAACCCATAAAGCAAATCTCTTGTTGACATTACTTCACCCTTTCTTAGATAAATGCTTGTCCCTGGTATTCCAACCGCCTTTGGAGAAATTTCAAACTCTTTATCAAGATCACTGCAATTTTCTATCGCAGTAATTGCAGTCATTATTTTTGTTGTGCTTGCCATAGGCAACTTTTGGTCATGGTTTTTAAAATACAGCACACGATTTGTGCTGCTTTCCATCACACACATTGCTTTTGCAGATGTTGTTTCATCAGCAAATGCCCCATTGCTGCTATTTGAGAGCATAATTCTAAGTCCAGCAGACAGCGCTGCAAACACAAAGATCAAAACAAAAAGAATACAAATAAGCGACCTAACTCTTTTGCTCATCTTCTTCACCATTGTTTTCCTGTTGTTGAACTTTGCTTAAAAGTGCATTAAACATGTTTAATACTGTTTGATATAAAGACTTGTTTTCAACGTTGATAAATGTAACCTCACCTTCACTTTGTATCAAAAACCCAACCGGCGTAACACTCATCCCACCACTACTACCACCGGCCATTGGAAAGTGATTTGCCACTCGCCTTGATGATAGATCAGCATACTCTCCGCCACCAACAACATAACCAACCGTTACTTTTGAAATGGGTATTATCACAGTGCCATCGCCTGTTTCAACTTTTTCTCCAATAATTGTGCTTGAATCAACAATCGTTTTAATCTTATCCATCGCGTTATCAATAAGTTTGTCAATACTTTCATTGCTGCTTGTATAAAATTTCATATTACCTCCTGTTTTGAGCCTTCTTTCTATTAAACTCTCTCTTTGTTAGAATAACCGAACGAAGCAAAGAATATACAATATCAAATAAAGATATTGACAATATAATTCTACTTGCAAACTGGCAAACCTGCCTATTGTATGATATAGAATCATACACACCAAGCGATGCTGTTGGCTTTGAGTTTTTTATTGATGTAAAAAAAATGAGCATTAAAATATTGATATATCCCGCCACCATTGATGAAAGAAATGCATCATTAAGTCCCAAGTTATAAAACAAAGAAAAAAGTCTAAGCCTAATTTTATCTTTTACTTGGCCCAAAAGTATTTTTACAAACAATATTTCATTGCTATCAAAGGTTATTTCTTTGCTTTCAACATGATTATCCTTTTTTAGCATGATTTTATTATGCTTTATCCAAACCTCTTGATGTGTAACTTTAATTTTGTAAAAGAAAACCCCAAAAGCCCCAGACATATCAAGTAAATTAAAAGACACCCTGCCTTCTAGTTTTATTGGTATAAAACAAATTATTAAAATAAAAAATGGTATAAGTAGATAGTAATTCATTTTAGCACCTCATTTAGCGCGTGAGCAATTATGAATCCAGCACTTTCAACATTTTGTTTTACATCTTTTGGAGATAAAATGAGATCACTTCGCTCAACACCATCAAATGAATTTGAATATATCATAAATGGCACGCCCACTGAAAAACATGGAACTCCCATCGACTGTTTATCAATTTTTTTGCCAAATCTATTAACGCCGCTCCCCGGTGTCATACCGCTGGTGGTTAGTTGAAAAGATGTGCCAAGCCTTGAAATATTTGATGTAGTTAAGGAGTCGATAATAATGCAATAATCAATCGAAAGCTCCTTAATAAATATTTTAATCATGCTAGCCGTATCAATTCCCGTTGAAAAAAATATGTTTGGGCAAAACTTAAAAATATTATTATTTTTGCTGAGCGCGTCAATCTCAATATTATCAAAAACCTCTTTGCCAAGTCTGTCAGATGGAATATCTGGATTGCCAAGCCCAACAACAAGCACCTTTTTGCCTTTTTTGAGCCCCTCTTTTTTTAAAACTTTTTCAAACTGCTTAGTAAGTAGTGAAGAAATATAATAATAACACTCAACACCATAATCATAAAGATATGGGCTGTTTATTATATAATACTGCCCCATAGACATACCAAGCCGCTTAGACTTATCCAAACTATCAATATTTAAAAAAGCATGCGAAGTTGAAAATTTTTCAAGCTCCTTAATTTTATAACCAAAACTTTTTAAATCTTTTCCAGACTCATCAATTAAATCATACATACAAATATTTTGCTAAAAATAAAAAAAAATATTTATTTTACTTGACTTTAACTTTGTTATATTGTATACTCAATTTGAATTTTTAAAGGAGTAAAATAATGCCTAATATTAAATCAGCAGAAAAAAGAGTAAAAATCATTGACAAAAAAACACAAGAAAACAAAGCAGTTAAATCTAAAGTCGCTACTTACATCAAAAAGTTTAGAGTTGCTGTTGCAAATAAAGATGTTGCTACTAGTGAAGTTGCTTATGAAGATGTTGTTTCTCTTCTTGACAAAGCTGCAGCTGCAAATGTTATTCACAAAAATAGTGCAGCAAGAAGAAAAGCTCACTACGCAAAGATGCTTGATGACTTAAAAAAAGAGACTAAATAACTTAGCCTCAGTTTTTGTGTAAAACTTGTCTTGTCCAAGTAAGGGCAAGACTTTTTTTGTGCAAAAAATTAAATTCATTTGACATTTTTTGCATTTATAAATATAATGATTCGTGTAAGTGAGGTGCAATATGGACAACAAACTTAAATTGCGCGAAATTGTAAACAATATTTCAAACGGCAATGGTAGCCCAGTTGAAAAATATTTATTAAAAAAACTTGGGCAAGACAAAGGTTTGGAATTTGTAAAGTTTATTTCAGCACATCAACTTCATGTTGGTAATATCTTAGTAGATTTAGAAAAAATTACTGACGAAAAAGAGCAAACAAACAATAAATATACTATACAGTTATTTGATAAAAAAGGCAAACAAGTGGGCAGATTAAACTATAATATACATACAGATGATCCAAGATATATTAGAGTTTCATTTAAGGAATTACATAATAAAGATGATCTTGAAACACTTGATCTTATGTTAAAATTTATTGATGAGATAGCGATGAAGGTTGAAGCCAAGGTTGTTGACGCCCCCTACCCTTTAAAATCTGAGCAATCAATATATAGACAACATAAATATGAACCATTTTCATCACACGCAACAGGAAGTGATAGAATGTACAACAAGTATGACATCAAGCATTGCAAAACAAACTTGCTTGGACTAATTGATGAGGAAAATGAAAAAGACTAAAAAAAGACGGCTAATCTAAGCCGTCTTTTTATTTAATTTTTAGTAAACCAGGTCAATCAAACCAAACTTGCCATCCTTTCTCTTATAAAGGATATTTACCTTTCCAGTTTCAGCGTTTAAGAATACAAAGAAATCATGTCCAAGTCTTTCGATTGCAAATCTTGCATCATCAACAAGCATTGGGTCAAGATCAAATGTTTTCTTTTTGTAAATTGATGGCAAATCTTCTGGCTCAGCTTCCAAAAATTCAAATGGAAGGAAATTTTCTTGTTTTGAGCCTTTTGCTTTTTTAGCTTTTCTCTTTTCACTATTTCTAACAATTTGTTTTTCAAGTTTTGGAAGAGCATAGTCAATGTTGTTATACATGTTATCACTTGTAACTTCACTTCTATACATAAGTCCTCTGCTTGTAACTGTTATTTCAAGTTTTTCTTGCTTTGCAACTTTCAAGCAAACAACTTTTACATTAACATCATCGTCAAAATATTTTTCAAGTTTTTCAAGTTTTTCATTTAAAATTCTCTCTAATCTTTGGCTAACTTGATAACCGCCTCTTTCAATTATTTCTACCTTCATAAAGTACCTCCTGTTTTTATTAATTGTACTAAATTATTTAATTTTTTGCAAATGAATTTGAGTCATTTGTGAAAGTTAACTTATTATTTTCAACATCAATTATTATTTCGCCTTCTTGGTTAAGTTGGCCAAGTAATATTTTTTCAGCAATTTGATCTTCAACTTCTTGTTGTATAAATCTTTTTAATGGTCTAGCACCATATTCGCTATTTGAGCCCTTTCTAACAATAAACTCTAAGGCGTCTGATGTCATTTTCAGCGACAATTTCTTTTCTTTAAGTCTTTTATTGATGTTTTTTATAAGTATCTTTGCTATTTTAACGAGGTCTTCACTTGTTAATGGATCAAATATGCAAATCACATCAATTCTATTGATAAATTCTGGTTTAAATTTGTGTTTTAAAGCATCCATGTAAATGGCTTTTGAGTCTACAACTTCATCTCCCTCATTGCCAAACCCAAGTTGAGAGTGTTGTTTTGCTTCTTTTGCACCAATGTTGCTTGTCATAATCAAAATTGTGTTTTTAAATGAAACAGTTCTGCCCTGCCCATCGGTTAGTCTACCATCATCTAAAATCTGTAACAAAGCATTAAAGATATCAGGATGAGCCTTTTCTATCTCATCAAAAAGAACAACTGAATAAGGATGTCTTCTAACCTGTTCTGTGAGTTGACCTCCCTCATCATATCCAACATATCCCGGAGGCGCACCAATCAATTTTGAAACGCTATGAGATTCCATATATTCGCTCATATCAATTCTTATAATATTGTTTTCATCATCAAACATCGCCTCTGCTATGGCCTTGCTAAGTTCCGTTTTACCTACACCAGTTTGCCCCATAAATAAGAACGAACCAATTGGTTTTTTGCCATCTTGCAATCCAACCCTTGATCTTCTAATGGCTCTCGCAACAGCATCAACAGCCTCATTTTGTCCAACAACGCGTTTATGAAGTATCTCTTCAAGGTGAACAAGTTTTTCCTTTTCACTTTCAGTGATTTTTGTAACAGGAATACCCGTCCATTTTGAAACAACTTGCGCTATTTCATTTTCGCCAATAGATGTAACTTTTGGTTTTTCTTTGCCAAGATACAATTTTTCATTTTTGGCTTTAAGCTCATTTTCAAGATTTATAATCTCAGACTGTAATTTAGCCGCTTTTTCATAATTTCTTTGCAAACTAGCCTCATCACGATTTGTTGAAAGTGATCTAATTTTATCTTCAAGCACCCTTATTTCTTGTGGTTTAACTGTGTAATTAACTTTTGCTTTACTGCTTGCCTCATCAATAAGGTCTATCGCTTTATCTGGCAGGCTTCTATCCGAGATGTATCTATCAGAAAGAATTGCAGCGGCTTCAATAGCCTCATCAGTTATTGTTATTTTATGAAAAGCCTCATAAGTATCTCTAAGACCCTTTAAAATCTGGATGGTTTGCTCAACTGAAGGAGGATTTACCATAATAGGCTGAAATCTACGCTCCAGCGCCTTATCTTTTTCGATAAATTTACGATATTCATCAGTGGTTGTTGCACCAATGGTTTGAAGCTCCCCTCTTGCAAGATAAGGTTTTAACATATCTGCCGGAGAAGTTTCCCCTTTTTCAGATCCTGCCTGAGCAAGCGTGTGAATCTCATCAATGAAAACTATTATGTTTTTGCTTGCAATAATTGTTTCAATTGCATCTTTTAGTTTTTCTTCCATCGCACCACGATATTTGGTGCCTGCCATAAGGCCGCCAATTTCGAGAGAGTAAACAATTTTATCTTTCAAAATCTCTGGCACATCACCGTTTACGATTGCCTGAGCAAGCCCTTCAACAACAGCAGTTTTACCAACACCAGCCTCACCAATAAGAACTGGATTATTTTTGGTTTTTCTGCACAAAATCTCAACCAATCTTTCAATCTCTTCTTCCCTCCCAATAACGGGATCAAGCTTGTGCTCTTTGGCTTTTAATGTTATATCGGTGCCCATATCTAGTAGCTTGTCTGGGAGACTACTACCAGATTGTTGGTTTTGTTTATTTTCTTGCCCTTCCTCTTGTTGTGTTTCATCAACATGAAGTGAATCCAAAATTTTGTTTCTAAGAGCCTCCATATCAACACCAAACTGACTAACCAAAATTCTATAAGCCACGCTGCCCTCGCTTGCAATAAGTGCAAGAAGTAAATGCTCGGTTCCTAAAAAAGAATGATTCATTTGAAGTGCGATTTGTTGAGCTATTCTAAACAAATCTTTTGTTCTTGGGGTCATCTCAATATCAAACCCAACAATAACATCATCACTGCTTACATTTTCCTCAAAAAACTTAAACAACTTTGGCTCTGTTACTCCAAACTCAGCCAGTATGCTTGAAGCCAAACAATCTTTTACACTTGTTAAGCCATAAAGGATATGTTCGCTTCCTATAAGATTTGAGCCGAATCTAAGTGCAAATTTACTTGCATTTTTTACAACTTTTTGTATATTATCTGAATATGAAGATGATTGGTAATTCATTTTTCTACCTCCTTTCTGTCAAACTTTTTACTTTATTTGATATATACTCTGCCCTTATGATATTTTCCTTTTTTTCATCGAAAAATTCAAACAATTCTTTCAAGTTGGCCTTCGTGCCCTCAAAATACAATTTTTGAAATTCCTCTTCCGACTTAATGTCAATAAATCCAAGCACTTGTCCAAGCTTTACACTAGATAACAACGAAATCATTTCTTCCTCGTCAAGAGCAAAACAATTTGTGATTACCCCATACGCACGCAAGGTGATATCCTTGTATTTTTCACACTCATTTTCAAGTAGATACTGCCTTGCCTCTTGTTCTTTTTGACATATTTCATAGCCAAATTCACTAACCTGGTCAATTATTTCATTTTCATTTAATCCCAAGGAACATTGATTTGAAATTTGATAAAATTGCCCAAGCGCTTTACTGCCCTCGCCATATATCCCTCTAACTGTGAGGCCATTTTCTTTTGCGCTTGTTATTAAAGCGTTAATTCTTCCAAGCCTATCAAGCGCCGGCAGAAACAGCATAACCGAAGCTCTCATTCCTGTGCCCAAATTTGAAGGACTAGCAGTTATAAAACCCCATTTTTCATCAAAAGCAATAGGTATATTGGCTATTATTTGATCATCTATCACTTTAAGTTTACGATATGGCTTATATAAGTTAAATCCACTTTCAATTGCCTGTTCTCTTATATGATCCTCTTCATTTATCATTATGATCATTTTTTCATCTTCACTTATAGCAACAGATGAAATATCCTTGTTTTCAATAAGTTCTTTGCTTATAAGGTGTTGTTCAAAGAGCGCATTACACTCGCTTAATGACAATTGTTTAAGCGATAGAAAGTTGAAAACATCTAGCCCGTCAAGAATTTTCGTGACAGAGGAAGTGATATATTCCGCATCAACATCACTTTGAAGTTTTGTATAAAATTTTAACCCATCAACATTTCTTGCAAGTCTAATTCTTGAAGAAATAGCGATTGTGTCATAAAGCTCCATACTAACTTATCCTCTTTCCCCTATGCACTTTGTCGCCATATAAATCGTTAAGCGCCAGTTTTAACTCCTCTATTTCCTCATAACAATGTCTGCAACCTACAAAACCCGTTTGCAATACTTCATTATAGGTTGTATGACAATATGGACACTCACTCATACAGAAAAGCACCAAGACAAATAAAACTCTCCTTGGTGCACCCTCCTTTTATTTTTGCTCTTCAATACCCTTCATTGTAAGAGAGATTCTCTTTTTGGCAATGTCAACGCTCATAATTTTTACTTCAACTTGTTGACCAACCTTTAAAACCTCAGATGGATGTTTAATATAGGCATCTGAAATTTGGCTAATGTGCACAAGCCCATCCTGGTGAACACCAATATCTACAAAGGCACCAAAGTCAACAACATTTCTTACAGTTCCAGTAAACACCATGCCCTCTTTTAAGTCTTCAAGATGCACAACATCACTTCTCAAAACAGGTTTTGGCATGCTTTCTCTTATATCTCTACCCGGTTTTAAGAGTTCTTTAACTATATCGTTGAGCGTTGGAACGCCAATTTCGCACTCTTTGGCAACTTTATCTTCGCCCTTAAGCTTGATAAGCTCTGGCAATCTTGAAATATTGCCATTTGCAACATCCTTTTCAGTCATATCAAAAATCTTAAGCATTTTTCTAGTTGCAGCATAGCTTTCTGGGTGAACTGCTGTGTTATCCAAAATGTTTTCACCACCTACAACCCTTAAGAAACCAGCACATTGTTCGTATGCTTTTGGCCCAAGTTTTGAAACAGACAAAAGCTCCTCTCTATTTTTAATACCTTTAACTTTTGCTCTATACGCAACAATATTTTTTGCGATAGACATGTTAAGCCCTGAAACGTAACTTAATAGTGATGGGCTGGCTGTATTTATATCTACACCAACGCTATTAACACAGTCTTCAACAACGCCTGTCAACACCTCAGTCAATCTATTTTGAGGCATATCATGTTGATATTGACCAACACCGATAGATTTAACATCTATCTTAATAAGTTCAGCAAGTGGGTCTTGAAGTCTTCTAGCAATAGAAACAGCACTTCTAAGAGATACATCATAGTCTGGGAATTCCTCGGCGCCAAGTTTTGATGCAGAGTAAACTGAAGCTCCCGCCTCACTTACAACGGCGTAACTTACTGGTCTTGACACATGTTTAAGAAGCTCAGCAACAAATATTTCAGACTCTTTTGATGCGGTTCCATTTCCAATAGAGATAATGTCAACTCTATATTTTTCAATTAAAGTTTTGAGCTTTTCAATTGATTCCTCTGTTTTTGATTGAGGTGGAGTTGGATAAACAACTGTAGTATCAAGAACATTTCCGTTTGTATCAATTACTGCAATTTTGCAACCTGTTCTATAAGCTGGGTCAAATCCCAAAATTATATTGTTTTTAAGTGGAGCCTCCATAAGAAGTGGCTTTAAGTTAACCTCAAACATCTTAATTGCCTGCTCATTTGCTCTGTCTGTTAGATCGTTTCTACACTCTCTTTCAAGTGATGGAAAAAGAAGTCTATCGTATGAATCCTCAATAGTTTCCTGCATGAGTTGGTCAGTATCTTCATTATTCTTTTTAAACATTGCATTAATTGTTTGCATCGCAAGTTCTCTAGAAAACTCAATATCAACCTTTAAGCATTTTTCCTTTTCTCCACGGTTAATTGCAAGGATTCTATGGCTTGGAAGTTTTTCAATTTCCTGTTTAAAGTTTGCATATGTTTCATAAGTTGCGCTATTTTCATTTTCAACAAGTTCACAAGTAATAAACGCTTTCTTTTCAATCAATGCTCTAAGCTGTTTTCTAAGTTCAGCATCATCAGATATTCTTTCAGCCACAATGTCTTTTGCACCAGCAATAGCATCATCAACAGTTGGAACTTCCTCTGTGATAAACTTTTCCGCCTCCTGCCTAATAACATATTTTTTAGATTGTGCTTGAAGTATATCAGCCAAACCTTCAAGTCCCTTTGCAATAGCAACAGAAGCTCTAGTTTTTCTCTTTGGCTTATATGGTCTATAAATATCCTCAAC